>DASXXL010000405.1:0-4448 GCA_036503085.1 Pyrinomonadaceae bacterium
CAGTTTCGGTATCATCCGCCGTCACGAAGGTTCGATCGAAGTGGACAGCGAACCGGGCCGCGGAACGACCTTCAAGATTTCACTGCCTAAAGTGGTCCCGACGTTGCCGAAAACCGAAGAAAACGGCTCAACAGAAGCCACTGCCTCACTATCTGAAGACAGGATTCGCGTACTGGTTGTTGACGATGAAACGCACGTCCGCGAAGTCTTAATCGAAGCGCTGGAAGCTGAGGGTTGTGAAGTGATTGCAGCTCAAAGCGGCGAGATCGCCCTGGCGCTTTACGACCAATACGAAGGTAAGTTTGACGCAGTCTTTACCGACATCGGCATGCCGGCGATGAGCGGCTGGGAACTCTGCACCGAGATACGCGAACGTTCGAAGACGATGCCACTGGCGATCATCAGCGGTTGGGCCGACGCGATCAGCGTGCAATCGCGAGACGCGGTCAAGGCCGACTGGATCGTTGCCAAGCCTTTCGATATCAATAAAATCTGTGATATTGCGCAGGACATCGCGAAACGGAGATTGACAACCGCCTAGCCCGCCTTCGAAGCACTCACGCTTAATTCGTGACGTTCCAGTTTGAGATAGAGGCCGCGACGGGTGAGACCGAGCTCGCGGGCCGCACGCGAGATATTGCCGCCGTGCCGGCGGAGAGCGTCAGAAATCATGCGGCGCTCGACTTCCGCCAAAGCGTCAGCCAGCGTTCCCCCTGGCCCTTGCGAACTTAACGACGGCAGCGTCGCGATTGAAGCCGCTGTCGTGGGAGTCGTCGGCGAAGAGGTACGCTTCAGTTCCGGTGATAGGTGTTCGGGCCGGATGATAGCCCCGTCTTCAGCGCGGGCGACGGTTCGTTGAATCTCATTACAAAGCTGCCGCACGTTTCCGGGCCAATCGCTCACCATCAAAAGGTCCACGGCCTGCGGAGTGATCTGAATATCTTTGCGGCCAAACTTCGCCGAATAGTGATTGACGTAGTAATTGACGATGGTCGGGATTTCGGAACGCCGTTCGCGCAAAGGCGGCACGCGCAAACGAATCACGTTGAGGCGATAATAAAGGTCCTCCCGAAAACGTCCCTGCGCCACCATATCTTCGAGATCAGTGTTCGTCGCCGCGATGATGCGCACGTCAACTTTGCTCGGCCGTTGTTCGCCAAGCGGTTGAATCTCGCCTTCCTGCAAGAAGCGCAGCAGCTTCGGCTGCACGTCCAGAGGAAGATCACCCACTTCGTCGAGGAACAACGTTCCGCCTGCAGCAGTGCGAATCACGCCCTGCGAATCCGAGATCGCGCCGGTGAACGCGCCGCGGCGATAACCAAATAGATAACCTTCCGACAACTCCTTCGGCACCGCCGTGCAGTTGAACGGAACGAAAACTTTCGCACGCCGCGACGAGATCGCGTGAATGGCCCGCGCGACCAACTCCTTGCCCGTACCCGATTCGCCCGTAACCAGCACCGTCACGTCCGAGGAGCGGATCTTGTGAACTTCTTCGACGAGTTGCGTCATCGCCGGACTCGAATGAATGAACCCGGGCATCAGGCTCGTGCCCGCCAACTCGTCCGAATGTTCGTGGCTGCCGCTCTTTTGCGCACCCGCGCGCAAAGCACAAACGTCCATGCCCAACTCAACCACGCGCAGCAGCGGCTCGAGCGCGACGCCCTTCGGCAAAGTCGAACGGTTGCGCGGCGCGAGATACATCATGGCCGGCGGCGCGTTTGACGACTTCAACATGATCAACTCGGCGTCGTTCTTCTTACAGTAACGCTCACGTGCGGGGTCGTCGTCGATGCTGTTGAGATCGACAGCAATTTTCACGCTTTCGGCTGGCGTGCAACCCATCGCGACGACGATGCGCGGCTCGTTGCGTTCGCCTTTTTCCGTAATCATGACGCGTTGCGCGGCGGTTTCTTGGCGCATGACGGCGGCGAGTTCGCGTAACAAAAGTTCGCGCGAGGCGACTGCTTCAGCCAAACGCAACGTCAAGAGTTGCGTCAGCGCTGATTGCTCCTGCTGTCGCTCCGGAGTGGAACGCGCAAGGTCGCGCAGCTCTTCTTCGGCCCGAGACAAGTCGAGACGTGCGCCGAGATCTCTGAAAGTATTCAAGGCCCGGCTCAGGTGTTCGCCCGCGCGATCCGGCATGATCGTCGCGTAGGCTCGGCCAAGTTCGAGGTGCGCACGAGCAGCGCGATAACGATCTCCGAGCAGGTCGAAGATCGAAACGCTGCTCCCGAAATGCTGCGCGGCGGACGCGGCATCGTGGCGCGCCATGTCGAGCATGCCGCTGAGACGATGCGCTTCACCCGTGAAACCAAGATCGGTAGCAGAATCAGTAGTTTGTTCACTCACGAACTGAAGCTCGCGACCACACTCGTCGAGATCGCGCGTCTGAAGGTAGGATTCCGCGGCAATCAAACGCGATTCGCAGATCGCCTGACGATCGCCGATGCCTTCCGCAAGCGCGAGCGCTTCTCGAGCTTTCGCCAACGCTTTCGCGGGATCCGCAATCGCCAGATAACAGCGCGCGAGCGTTCGCAACGCTTGCCCGGCGTACCACTTGTTTCCGTTCTCTGTCGCCAACGCGACCGCGCGACTGAGATAGTCTTTAGCCTGGTCCAGATCGCCGCGCAGCATGTGCAGCTCGCCCAGCGAATCGAGAATCATCGGCACCTTCGCGCCGCGCTCGTCAACTTCGGTCGCCAAAGCAAACGCCCGTTCCAACGCTTCCTGCGCGCGGTCCCACTGACCAATCAGGACCAGATTGATGCCGAGATTGTTGTAGCCGTCGGCGGCGTTGGTCTTGTGATCGGTGCGCTCGTAATAAGTGATCGCCTTTTTAAGATGTTCGATGCCCTCTTGCGGCCGCTTCAAGAACCAACAGGCGCCGGCCATGTTGGCATACGTTCTACCGAGCACGTACGCCGCGGGACGATCGCCAATCAATTTCAAAGCCTGATCGAGATTGTCGAGTCCCGGCTCGTAATTTCCTTCGTGAATGTCGGCGACACCAACGCCGAAATACGACTCCGCTAAGCCGCGCCAATCGCCACTCTGGCGAAAACTTTCCAACGCTCGCTGAGCATAGTCACGCGCAATTGGATATTCACTGATTGTGCGATACACCCGCGATAACGCTGCGTAAATATGCCCCGGATTGACAGTGGCGCTTTCGGCGTAGTCGCGCAGCGTCGACTTCAACATCGCGATCGCTTTCGGATGATCGCCGTTGTAGTTGTAAGCAAGACCGATCTGAACGCGGAGATAGCTGGCGGTTTCATCGTCGAGCTTGGCGCGCGACTCAGGTGTTTCATACATCGAAACCGCGGCCAGTGAATCGCGATAATGGCCTTGTTGTTCGAGCGTGACGGAGAGCGCGCAGCGCGCGAGGGCTAAAACTGACGCATGACTGCGAGCATTCGCGATGAGCAGTGAGAGCCGCGCTTTTGCTTCGGTTGAAAGTCCTTGGTCCAACAGCGAACGGATCTCATCGAGCTCGTGCATCAACGATTCCGTCGTGGGCCGCACCCGCGAGTGAATCTTCACGCGCGCATCAGCGAGATCGACCACACCTCGATCAGTAGGGGAGTTTTCGACGTCACGCCCAAGGGGACCGTGACCGACACGTTTATCCATTTAGTACCTATAAAAGTTCAATCGAGTGAGCTTTTCATTACGCTTTGGTGTTGGGAGGGAACCGCCTCACGTACTTCAGCCTTATGCTTTCGCCGCGCGACTGAGTTTATTCGTGCTGAATTTAACACATGAGACGGATTGCGTACAGTTTCTTTACGCACCGACGGAGAGAAAAAGGCGTTACGCCGCAGCGACGACAAGTATCAGCAGTCCAAAGAGTTCTGCTGGTTTTACGCGCCTTGACACCCCAAAAGTCGGTCGCTATCATTTCCGTTTCCGTTCGCACCGCGAACCGACGCCTAGGGTTATATGTTTGAGTCGCTCTCGGATAAATTAAAGCGCACGCTGAAGAATCTGCGGGGCGAAGGCGTTCTTACAAAGGAGCACGTTGACGCGGCGCTGCGCGAGATTCGCCTGGCCTTATTAGAGGCCGACGTCAACTATAAAGTCGCGAAAGACTTTATCGCTTCAGTTCAGCAGAAGGCGGAAGGGCAGCAGGTTTGGCAGGAGCTGAAGCCGTCGGAGCAGGTCGTAAAGATCGTCTTCGATGAGTTGGTTGAGCTGCTAGGCGGCCAATCTTCGCGCCTCGTTTTTACAAAACAGATTCCGAATACGGTGATGGTGGTCGGGCTGCAAGGCTCGGGTAAAACCACTTCTACCGGAAAAATTGCGCGCTGGTTGGCCGCCAACCAGGATAGAAAGCCGCTGCTGCTTTCTGTAGACGTTTATCGTCCCGCTGCACGCGAACAGTTGAAGGTCATCGCCAAGGCGACTGGCCAACAGATCTTTGAAGATCCGCAAACCAACGATCC
>DASXXL010000406.1:0-6123 GCA_036503085.1 Pyrinomonadaceae bacterium
CGCTTACGTTGTGGCTGAGTAGGACCACGATCTCACAGCGGACAAGCTGCGCGCATATCTGAAAGAACACTTGCCCGATTACATGACGCCCTCGCAGATCGTCTTCCTCGATGCCTTCCCGCTAACCACGAACGGTAAAGTCGACAAGAGTGCATTACCCGCGCCGTCCGCAAGTGCAGACGCAACCGCACAAGAGTTTGTCGCGCCGCGCATGCCGGTTGAGATAGCGCTCGCCGAAGTATGGCAGCGCGTCCTCGGCGTCGATCGCGTCAGCATTCACGACAACTACTTCGATCTCGGCGGCGATTCAATTCGCAGCATCCAGGTGCGCGCCCAAGCCCAAAAAGCTGGCTACGACTTTTCGGTGCAGCAGATCTTCGAATATCAAACGATCGCCGAATTAGCGCCAGAAGCCGTGCGCATCGACGGCCGGACCACCGAGACACTGCAAATCGCTGCTTTCGATCTAATTACGCCGGAAGATCGCGCGCGCATCCCAGAGGATATCGAAGATGCATACCCGCTCTCTTTGCTGCAAAGAGGAATGCTCTTTCACAGCGAGCTGAACCAGCAGCTTGCGATTTACCACGATATCATCGGGTTCCACGTGCGCATGCCGCTCGATCGCGACGCCTTGGAAACAGCAATAGCCGAAGTCGTAGCGCGCCACTCCGTGTTGCGCACGTCTTTCGACCTCGAACACTACAGCGAGCCGCTGCAACTGGTCCATCACACCGTCCAGCCGTATCTCTCATTCATCGATCAGCAACATCTCTCCGCCAGCGAACGCAAACAGTTTGTGACTGACTGGATCGAAGAAGATAAGCAGCGGCCGTTCGAATGGACGCAACCGGCTTTGATCCGCTTCACAATCTTCAGCTACGGCGACAACGAGTTTCACATCAACTTCAGCTTCCATCACGCCATCATCGACGGCTGGAGCCTGAACCTGCTGATCACCGAGATCTTCGCGAAGTATCTCGCTCTGCGTGACCATGCAACGCCAACGCCCGACGCGCCGCTCTCCGTCGCTTTCCGCGACTTCATCGCGCTCGAACGCGCGGCGCTACAGTCTGAAGCAGTCAAAGACTATTGGTCCGAGAAACTCGCGAACCTTCCCGTCACGACACTGCCAACCAGAGAAGGCGCAGCACCGGCGGAAGCAAACAGGGAAGTGGTCCAACTCGCCTTCGGCAGCGAACTCGTCGGCCAACTGAAGTCGTTCGCGAAACTGGCGCGCGTGCCGCTCAAGAGCGTGTTCGTCGCCGCGCACATGAAGATACTCGGCTTGTTGAGCCGTCAGCACGATGTCACGACCGGCCTGGTTACGAACTGCCGCCCCGAAGAAGCGGATGGCGATCGTGTCGTCGGTGTTTTTCTCAACACGTTGCCTTTAATGATCTCGACACGCGAGCAGATGTGGCTCGAGTTGGCCCAGGCTGCGGCGGAGGCCGAGCAGGAGTTATCGCTTTACCGGCGTTATCCGCTCGCTGCGCTGCAACGCGAGTACGGAACTCAGCCGCTGTTTGAAACGACTTTCAACTTCAATCACTTTCACATTCTCCAGGACCTGCGCGACAGCTCGATGCTCGAGATCGTCGATACCAACAGCTTCACGCGCACAAACTTCGCGCTCAGCGTAGGTTTCGATTTGAACTCCATCACGTCAGAGCTCGTGCTCTTCCTCGAGTATGACGTGGCGCGATTCAGCCGCGAACAAGCCGAGGCCATTGGCAACTACTTCTCGCTCACGCTGCAAGCGATGGCGCGAGACCCGTTCGCGGCGAGCAATAACACTTACCTGCTGACTGAAAGCGAACAACAAAAGCTGTTCGAGCTGAACGACACGAGCGAGGATTATCCGCGCGAGATTTGTCTGCACCGATTGATCGAGGCACAGGCGGAACGCACTCCTCACGCGATCGCCTCGATCTCCGAGACCGAGAAACTCAGCTATCAGGATCTGAACGAGCGCGCTAATCAACTCGCTCATCACCTGCGCGAGCACGGCGTTGGTCCCGAAGCGCTGGTCGGCGTTTTGCTCGAACGCTCAAACGATCTGATGGTAGCGCTCTTGGCCGTGCTCAAAGCGGGCGGCGCATACGTGCCGCTCGATCCAACTTATCCGCGCGATCGTTTGCAACTGATGATCGAAGATGCGCGTCTCGGCGTGCTCCTGACCGAGCGCAAGGTGCGTGATCGTTTGCCGCCGCACAACGCGCTAGTCATTTCGCTTGATGACGACTCGACCCACGCCGCGCTGCGTTCTGCACCCTCGACTAATCCCGAGCCGCTCGCATACCCCGACGACCTGATCTACCTGCTCTACACATCAGGCTCTACGGGCGTGCCGAAAGGCGTGCTCGTAACGCACCGCGGCATCGTCAACTGCATCGACTGGATGCAACGCACTTACAACCTCAATCCGAGCGATCGTTTCCTATTCAAGACTTCACTCAACTTCGACGCGTCTGTGTGGGAAGTGTTCTGGCCTCTGACTGTCGGCGCGGCGGTGGTGGTTGCCCGTCCGGGCAGCGAGAAAGATGGTCCATATCTCACCGAGATGATGAGAACGGAAGCCGTAACCTGCGCTTACTTCGTTCCTTCGATGCTTGCGCTGTGGCTCGAAGCATCCGGCCTCGATCAACTGCCCGCGTTGCGCTACGTCATCTGCGGCGGCGAGGCGTTGAGTGGTCAACTGCTGACGACCTACTTCGATCGTCTCGGCAATAACGTCGAACTGCATCACTCTTACGGTCCCACAGAAACGTCGATCGCTTCGGCCGAATCAGTCTGCTCTCCCTCGTATGAGACGTGGCGACGCATGCCGATAGGTCGTGCACTCGCGAACACAAAGCTGTACGTGGTTGACGCCGCGTTGCAACTCGTACCACTCGGCATTGCGGGCGAGTTATGTATCGGGGGCGACGGTGTCGCGCGTGGTTACCACGACCGGCCCGAACTGACAGCGACTGCTTTCATTCCCGATCCGTTCAGCAACGAGCCCGGCGCACGTCTCTATCGCACCGGCGACCTCGTGCGCTACCTGCATGACGGCCAACTCGAGTTCCTGGGACGCGTCGACGACCAGGTCAAACTCCGCGGCGTGCGTTTCGAGCTTGGTGAAATCGAAGCGACGCTGCGCCAACATCAGTCGGTACGCGAAGCAGTCGCCCTTGTGCGCGAATTCAGCGCCGGAGATCATCGTCTCGTTGTTTACGTTGTCGCCGACGGCGCGGTGGACCAGCAGGCGTTGCGCGAATATGTGCGCGGTAAGTTGCCCGAATATCTTGTGCCTTCCGCGTTTGTACTGCTCGAGAAACTGCCGCTACTGCCGAGCGGCAAGATCAACAAGCGCGCGCTGCCGGCGCCGGAGATAACACGTCACGAAGTTTCCGAGTCGTACGTCGCGCCGCGCACGGCGATGGAAGAGATGATCGCAAACATCTGGTCGGAGTTGTTGGGCGTGAAGCGAGTCGGAGTTTACGACAACTTCTTCGAACTCGGCGGTCACTCGCTGCTCGCCGCCCAGATCGTCGTGCGCGTGCGTCATAAGTTTGCGGTCAACGTACCGTTGCAGAGTCTCTTTGATACGCCGAACGTCGCGGGCCTGGCGCTCGCGGTAATGCAGAGCCAGGCGCAGATGTTGGATCTCACTGAAACCGAAAACCTGCTGGCTGAGTTGGAAGCCTTGTCAGAAGAAGAGGCGCAGTCTCTAGTCGCCGGACAAGGCTCTCCATCGTAACGTCGCTTCGCCTTAAAAGTCGGTTGCGAACTGATTTCTCTGTGTCTCTGTGTCTCTGTGGTTGGATTTTGCTAAGAAATTATCAACCACAGAGACACAGAGACACAGAGAAGAGTGCGCTCGTTGAGCTTTGGGGTAAAAGCTTCGTAACGTCAGCATTCCTGCTCCATCTCGTTCCTCAAAGAAGCGTCACCATGATCGACAGTGTGTTGAAAGCAATTGGCAAGACTCCGCTCGTGCGCTTGTCACGCGTCATTCCCGATCTGCACTTCAATCTTTTCGCCAAGCTGGAAGGCCTGAACCCGGGCGGCAGCACCAAGGACCGCCCGGCTTTCAGCATCATCCAACACGGCATCGACTCCGGCAGGATTGGACCAGACACGGTGGTGATCGAGTCGAGCTCGGGCAACATGGGCATCGGCCTGGCCCAGGCTTGCGCCTATCACGGGTTGCGTTTTATATGCGTCATCGATCCCAAGACCACGCAGCAAAACATGCGGCTGCTGCAAGCGTACGGCGCTGAAGTCGACATGGTGCTCGAACCGGACAAGGTGACCGGTGAGTTTCTGCAAGCACGGCTCAATCGCGTCAACAAGCTGCTCGCCACCCTGGACAATACGTTTTGGCCCAACCAGTATTCGCACCGTTACAACCCGATCGCTCATCATCAGACGATGCACGAGATCGTCAGCGAACTGAATGGCGAAGTCGATTTTCTTTTCTGTGCGACGAGTACGTGCGGCACGATCAGAGGCTGCGCCGAGTACGTGCGGAGTCACAATCTGCAGACGAGAATTTTTGCGGTCGATGCAGTCGGCAGCGTGATCTTCGGCGGCGTGAACAATAAGCGTTTGCTGCCGGGTCACGGTTCGGCCGTGCGTCCAGCGCTTTATCACCCTTACATCGCCGAACGTTGTGTTCACATCACCGATCTGGAGTGCGTGCTGGGCTGCCGCCGCCTCGTCCGCCAGGAAGCGATCCTTTGCGGTGGTTCATCGGGCGCGGTGCTGATGGCCGTCGAGCGAGTGAAGGAAGAGATCCCGCGCGGCGCAACTTGCGCTGTCATCTTTGCGGACCGCGGCGAACGATACCTCGACACGATCTATTCAGACGCGTGGGTCAACGAACACTTCGGCGATATCGAGCGCCTCTGGCAGGAGCCGAAAGAAGCCGCTGTCTGCATGGTGGCCACGCATTAATCATGACTTACAGAGAGCAAGCCTTAAAAGTCGGTTGCGAACTGATTTCTCTGTGCCTCTGTGTCTCTGTGGTTAGTTTTGGCGGGAACTTGTTAACCACAGAGACACAGAGACACAGAGAAGCGTGCGCTCGTTGAGTTTTGGGCAAAGCTAGAGAGCAAACGATGTCGATCTTGTTGCTGAGTGGTCGTGAAGTAAACGATTTGCTTGCGGGCCAGGAGGCGGAAATCCTGAGCGCTGTCCGGCGCGCGTATGAAGCGCACGCGCGCAACCAGACGGCGTTGCCGTTCTCCACTTTCCTGCGTTTTCCGGCTGACGACAAAAACAGGGTCATCGCGCTGCCGGCCTACATCGGCGACTCTTTCAACGTCGCGGGTATCAAATGGATCTCTTCGTTTCCCGGCAACATCGAGCGGCACATGAACCGCGCGTCAGCGGTGATCATCTTGAACTCAACCCAGACCGGCAGACCCGAGGCGATCATCGAAGGCTCGATCATCAGCGCGAAGCGAACGGGCGCGAGTGCGGCGTTGGCGGCGCAGCAGATTCATGAGTTCGACAGTGAAACTCGGCTGGGATTCGTTGGCACTGGACCGATCAATTTTGAGGTGCTGCGATTTTTGTTAGCCGCCCAACCGCTGGTGACGAATTGCGTAGTGTTCGATGTTGACGAAACACGCGCCACGCAATTCGCGCGGAAATGCGCCGCGGAATTTCCGAAGCTGACAGTTGAGACAGCGGCGACGGTCGAAGAGTTGTTGGCGAGTTGTAAGTTGATCTCGCTGGCGACGAACGCGAGCCGGCCGCATATCAGCGATCTTTCGGCGTGTTCGCCTGGCAGCACGATCCTGCACGTATCGCTGCGCGATCTGACGCCGGAGATCATTCTGGCTTCTGACAACATCGTCGATGACGTCGATCACGTCTGTCGCGCGCAAACATCCGTGCATCTCGCCGAACAACTGAGCGGTAACCGCGAATTTATCAGGTGCACACTCGGCGACATTCTCACTGATGCGGCGCCGCCGCGAAGAGACGAAAACGGCATCGCGGTGTTCAGTCCGTTTGGCTTGGGCATTCTGGATCTGGCGGTAAGCAGTCTCGTCTGTGATCTGGCGCGCGCTCGAAACACCGGCGCCATCGTTGAGTCCTTCCTCCCCGCAGCATGGGTCTGAAGAA
>DASXXL010000407.1:0-5038 GCA_036503085.1 Pyrinomonadaceae bacterium
CGAATACCGGCCAATCACCGAAGCGAGGGCGTCCCGCAGGTCGTTGCCGCTCTCGAAGTCGCTGAAGGGATCGATTATCACCGCGCCCGATGCGGCGTAGAAGGAGGGATTGATGATCGCCTGGTCGAACGACGGCCCAAACGAGATGCGGTTGTTTGTGATCAGGCGAACGTTGCCGCCGAAGCCAAACGTGTGCGTGCCGCGAACCCACGAAACGTCGTCCACGAAGTTGTGCACGGGCGTCGTGCGGTTCAGCGTGCGCGCGTAAGACTGCGGCGAAAAGATGAACCGGAAGTTGACGCGGTTCTCATTCGAGTCGCCGTTTTGGGTGAACGCCGCGCGCGTCAGGCCGTAGTTCAAACGATTGACGAGCGTTGGCGAGATGGTCCAGACGTGACCGACGGCGAGTCCTTTCGGATGGTTCCACGTGGTCAACGGCGGCGTGTCCGGGAAACACTGAATGTTGTCGCCGGCCGTGCTGCAATCAGAGCTGAAATAGACCGCGCGTGTGACGAGGTCGTTTTGATAATTGCCGCGCACGAACAGCGTCTGCCGGTCTGTCAGGTTGAAATCGAATCGGGCGATGTAAGTATTCAACTTCGTCGGCGTGCGCGCATTGAAACGAAAACCACTCGTGTTCAAGCCGTCCCCGACGGTGGTGTCGTTTGCGGGATAGCGCTGCGCCGCGGCTGCGAGCACCGCGAGCGCCTGCGGATTGATGCCGGGGCTCGAGCCGTTAGCCGCGGTGTAAGTGGCGTTGATTTCCGCGGGTGTGAGACAGTTCACGCCGGCAGGCGTTCCCGCCGGACAGCCGGGATCGCTCGCGCCGCTCTCAGTGCGATAACGAACGATGCCCTGACCCAACGTCGGCAGTGGTACTTCACGCACGACTGATGTTGCCGTCGCCTCACGAAAACCTTCGTACGTGAAAAAGAAGAACGCGCGATCCTTCTTGATTGGACCACCGAGCGAGCCGCCGAAGATATTTCTCAGCAACTGCGGCCGTTCGACGCCCGCGGCGTTGTTGAAGAAGTCGTTCGCGGTGGTGACCGTGTTGCGATGGATCTCGAACAACGAGCCGTGCCACTGGTTCGAGCCCGAGCGCGTGACGAGTGAAACCTGCGCGCCCGAAGAGCGTCCCTGTTCGGCGTTCGGGTTTGTAGTCGTGACGCGAAACTCCTGCAACGAATCGCGTGTGACGCGCAGTACGCTCGCAAACGCTTCGTCAGTGATTACGTCGAGACCGTCCTGCTGCTCGTTTACGTCGACGCCGTCGAGCGTGATGTTCGACTGGTCGGCGCGGCCGCCGTTGACGAAACCGCTGCGCGTTACGCCGGGTTGTAATGACAACAAGCCGACGACGTTGTTCGCATTCAGCGGCAGTTCGACGATGCGCTTGCGCTCGAATGAATTGCCGAGACTCGCATCGCTGGTGTTGATTGCTGCTTCAGCGGTGGAAGTCACGTCAACCGTTTCCGAGACCTGGCCGATTTCCATTTGCACGTCACGCACGGTCGGCGTGTCGACGAGCGCGACGAGACCGGAAGCGGAAGCAGTTTTGAAACCAGGCGCGGTGACGTCGAGTTTGTAAGTGCCGGGAGGAACTGCAGTGAAGACATAGCCGCCGTCCTGGTTTGTGCTTTGAGTGCGCGTGAAATTCTTTGCGGGGTCGGTGATGGTGACGCTCGCGCCGGCAATGACATTGCCGTTCGGGTCTTTCACCGTGCCGCGAATTGTAGTGCCGCCGGATTGCGCGTAGCCGGTGGTCGAGAGGATTAGTAGAGCAAGCAACGCAGCTAGAGAAGACAAACGAATACTGTTGTTAATTCTCATAGCAAACTCCCTGGTTCTGTTCACAATCACGATTGGGGAGACGAGATGTGTTGAGTCGCCGATGCAGAAAGTGTTCCAATTTGAAAAGCGCAACTATTCGGAAGAAAGTTGTGAACGACGATCGTTGAGCGCGCGTAGTGATCCAAGTAATGAGTCCAAAAACTCAGTAACATTGCCGATTTTGAACTGCGAAAGTTCGTATGCGTGGTTCGGTGCTGTGGATGGTAAGCTTTAACCGTGACTATTAACGCGATCGATCTGCTGCTCGTCGCGGCGATCATTTTGAGTTTGCTCAACGGCTATCGTCGTGGATTTGTGCACGGCGTGTTGGACCTTGCGGGTTGGGTGTTGAGCTTGATCGCGGGGCTGCGTTACTACCAGCCGCTGGCGCGTTGGCTCGGCCCGCGCGTCGATCTCTGGTCTGAAGTTTGGGACCAGCCGATCGCGTTCATTCTCATCGGCGTGCTTGTCTCGATCGTGGTTCATCTCGTCGGACACGCCTTACTCAAGCGGCTGCCGAAAGACATTCAGGAACGGCGCGTCAATCAAGTGCTCGGTCTGCTGCCGGGATTTGTTAACGGTCTGATCCTCGCGGCGATTCTGGCGGCGTTGTTGCTGGCGCTGCCGTTGAGCGAAGGCTTGAGCGAACGCACGCGCGACAGTGCGCTCGCGAATCGCCTTGCTGTTTACGCTGAGCGACTCGAGGGCGCGTTGCGGCCGGTGTTCGGTGAAGCGATCAGCCGCACGTTCAACCTGCTCACGATCAAACCTGATTCAGATGAGCGCGTGACGTTGCCATTCAAGGTAACGAACGTGCGGCCGCGGCCGGATCTGGAGCAGAAGATGCTTGAGCTCGTGAATCAGGAACGCGCCGCGGTGGGTCTGCGTCCACTTGCTCCCGATCCGGAGTTGACGGAAGTTGCGCGCCAGCATTCGACCGACATGTTTGCGCGTGGTTATTTCGCGCACGATACGCCCGAAGGGCTCTCGCCATTCGATCGCATGCGCGCCGCGAACGTTCGTTTCCTCACCGCGGGTGAAAACCTCGCGCTCGCGCCTACACTCTCAGTCGCGCACACGGGCCTGATGAACTCACCCGGCCATCGCGAAAACATCCTGCGCCCACAGTTCGGCCGCGTCGGCATCGGCATCATGGACGGCGGCCTGCGCGGCCTCATGATCAGCCAGGAGTTTAGAAACTAGTGGGAACTAGTGGGAACTTTTCCCGCCTGGAGAAATCAAAGTTGTGCGCCGGATGCGCAAACTAATTGGAACTTTTCTCGCCGAATGTCCGAACTAGTAACGAAGGAGAATCACCGATGCCCAAGTCAACTATCGTGAGAGTCGCTATCACTGTCTGCGCTCTCGTCGTTGCTGCTCTGCAACTGAACACCGTCACCCTCGCCCAGCAACCGGAGCAACAGGATCTAACCATCGACGCCGCCACCCGCACGCAAGTCATTGACGGCATTCTGAAGCGGTTGAACGATTCGTACGTGTTTCCCGAAACCGCTAAGAAGATGGAGCAGGCCATTCGCGAGCGAGTGAGCAAGAAAGAATACGACCAGATCACGAGCTCAAAAGAGTTCGCCACGAAACTCACGAACGATCTACAGGACGTGAGTCATGACAAGCACCTGCGCGTGCGCTACTCCTACAACCCGCTGCCGGAACTTGGACCACGTCGCGAACCGACCGCCGAAGAACGCGAACAAGAGAAGCGCGATCTCACCTGGATGAATCACGCCTTCACTAAAGTCGAACGCTTGCCCGGTAATGTCGGTTATATCGACTTTCGCGGCTTCACCGATCCCGACCTCGCCGCCGACACCGTCGCCGCCGCGATGAACTTCATCAACGGCACTGACGCCCTGATCATCGACATGCGCTATAACGGCGGTGGCAGCCCGGGAATGGTGGCGTTGGTCTGTTCCTACTTGTTTGGGCCGGAACCAGTGCATCTAAACGATCTCTACTGGCGCGAAGGCAATCGCACGCAAGAGTTTTGGACCAGGAAAGAACTCAGCGGCAAGCGTTATCTCAACAAAGACGTCTACGTGTTGACGAGCAAGCGCACGTTCTCCGGCGCCGAGGAATTCACTTACAACCTGAAGAACCTCAAACGCGCGACGATCATCGGTGAGACGACCGGCGGCGGCGCGCATCCCGGCGGCGGCTTCCGCATCACCGAACACTTCGGCATGTTTGTGCCGATGGGCCGCGCGATCAGCCCGATCACGAAGACGAATTGGGAAGGAACGGGCGTCACTCCGGACATCGACGTTCCGGCAGATCAAGCGCTGCTCGTCGCGCGTTTGATGGCGCTCAAGAAGTCGCTGACGACGTTGCAGAATCCGGACTTCAAAGCGGGCGTGCAGGACGAGATTCAGAAACTCGAAAAAGATCTCGCCGCGTTGAAGTCGAAGAGTTAACTTCGGAGTTTCACTTACTTTGATAAAGGAGCACTCGTTTGCTTCCGCCTCTACCCACGAGGTAGCCGACGAGTGCTCCCGATCCTGCGCCGACGATCGCCAGCGCCGCTGTCGCGACGTGGTCGATCTTATCGAAGCCATTATCGTCGTTTGAACTGGCAATCCCGCCGGCTGCGGCTCCCACGCCTGCGCCAATGCCGGTACCGATCAGCGTCGCCTTGGTTGCCGAACCTTTCTTGACGACCTCGTGAACCGTCGCGACGTCTTCACGTTTGATCTCCATGTTTGAATTCTTCACTTTCAGCGACAGCGTGCTGTCAGAGACACTGTTCACAGTTCCATTCACGCTCTTGCCGTTTTTGAGTTTGACTGCGAGCTTCGCGCCGGACGCGAGGGCGGTAACCCTGGACCAGTTATTCATCTGATCGTTCGTTTGGCCCTGGGCCGCGATGCTCAGCGTAGAAAACACGAGTGCCGCAACAAGGACGCAGACGGTAAACGACTGAGGTTTACTTTGCATCGTAAGGTTCTCCTTTGAGTGAGTTTCAGGTTCGCAGCTTACACGGGTTGAAAAGCGGTGCTATTATGCGCTTCTCACGGAGGCCCGACAATGATCAGAACCCTTGCATGGCCCACATCGTTGCTCCTGTGCGTGTTTACTTTTCCCGCTCTCGCCGTTCGACCGCCGGCCCAGCTAACGGGCGACGCCGCATTTCAGCAGGAGTTGGACAAGGGAAAAGAGCTGTTTCGCCAGCGTAAATACGACGACGCAA
>DASXXL010000408.1:0-6649 GCA_036503085.1 Pyrinomonadaceae bacterium
GTCGGCAGTCCCAACGTGAACCCCGGATACAAGCTCGTCGGCAATGAACTTTATCCACAGATCGCCGAGGATTACGCGAAAGGTTTTCGTTTACTGAAGTCGCTGAATTGTGACCTGTTTCTCGGCGCGCACGGCGGTTACTTCGATCTGACAACCAAATACGAACGCTTCAAGTGCGGCGCGACCACGGCATTCGTCGATCCGTCAGGCTACAAAGATTTCGTCGCCGAAAGAGAACAAGCCTTTCAACGCGAGTTGCAAAAACAACAAGCTAACGGCAAGAACTGAAGGCGCACGTCTCGCGTGTTCATCACTTCGATCCCTCATCGCTGCGCCGGACAAAGACCGCGTAAGTAACAGAGTCCCACGCGTTGTGAATGCCGACGAACAGGAACAGCAGCGTCGCGCTGCCAAGAAAGAACAATGCTCGCCGCGTATTCTGCGTCACGATATAGGCTGACAGCGCAACCATCCCATACGCGATCAGCGGTAGCAGAACATGAAACGCCCAGTCCTCAAACACGGGCTTATAAACCTTTTGCGTGCGCAGGCGACGAGCAACGATGAGCGTATAAATAATGCCCGCCACGCCAAGCAACGCCGCACAAACTGAAATGCCCGCGACGCCACGCCACGGAGCGCTCAACACCGCTGACAGCACCAGCACAATCGCGAAATGAACCACGCTCGGTGTGGCGAATGCATCCGTCGCTGCCGGCTCCCGAATTTGTGTTCTTTCAGAAATGAGCGTCAGCACAACGAACTGCAAACCAATCAACGCGCCGGCAGACGAGCCGACGATGACATAGAAGCTGTTCCATTCGGTGAGTTCGGACATGTTGTCGATCACAAGTTGGTGCGACGTTCCATGTCTTCAGGATAGCGAGCGCCGTGGACCGTGATCTGTGAGGCGGCGGCGTCGATCTCGCGCAAGTCGTCCGCAGTGAGTTCGACGGAAACGGCGCCGATGTTCTCTTCGAGACGATGCAGTTTGGTCGTGCCGGGAATCGGAACGATCCACGGTTTCTGGGCCAACAACCAGGCGAGTGCGATCTGCGCCGGCGTAGCGTTCTTCTGTTCGGCGATTCGCTTCAGCAGATCAACCACAGTCTGATTAGCTTTGCGCGCCTCCGCCGTGAACCGCGGCACGATGTTGCGAAAGTCAGAGCTATCAAACGTCGTGTTCTCGTCGATCTTTCCGGTGAGAAATCCGCGACCGAGCGGACTGAACGGAACGAAACCAATGCCGAGCTCTTCGAGCACGGCAAACGTTTCCTCTTCCGGTCTGCGCCACCACAACGAGTATTCACTCTGCAGCGCCGTCACGGGCTGCACAGCGTGCGCTCGGCGAATCGTTTGCACTCCCGCTTCCGACAGTCCCCAGTGTTTGACCTTGCCTTGATCGATCAACTCTTTCACCGTACCGGCAACATCTTCGATCGGTACGTCCGTGTCGACACGATGCTGATACAAAAGATCTATGCGGTCCGTCTTGAGCCGTTTCAAAGAAGCATCGGCGACTTCTCTGATGTGCTCGGGCCGGCTGTCGACACCAATCTGCTTCCCTTCCGGACTGATCTTGAAGCCAAACTTCGTGGCGATCACCACGCGATCGCGTACCGGCGCGAGCGCTTCGCCGACGAGTTCTTCGTTCGCGAATGGACCATAAACTTCCGCGGTGTCGAAGAACGTCACGCCGCGATCGACAGCCGCTCGTAACAGCGAAATCATCTCCTGCTTGTCAGGCGCCGGGCCGTAGCCATAGCTCATGCCCATGCAGCCGAGTCCGAGTGCCGACACTTCCAAACCGCTCTTGCCAAGCGTGCGCTTTTGCATGATTGCTCCTGATTAATCCGGGGGTTCGTTTTGGTGCGATGGGTCGTGTGTCGACGGCTCTTCGCCTTCAAACTCTTCGACAGTAGTCTTATGCGGCCTGACGCCGAGGGTCCACGAAGGTGGATCGCTGGCGGGAAAACTCTCCATGATGTTGTAGTCGATCTCCGCTTCGCTCATCTGGTCGCCGCCCACTCGCGACGCGGAGTCCTCGCAGCGATCGCTGTCCTTTTCGTCGTTTGGCATGTCTAGGATGGTAGCAAGCGTCCGTACGCCGCGTCTTGCGAAAATGTCATGCTTTCGTCTTGCGCGGATGCGCCGTCGTGACGTAAAACCTCACCAGTGGCAGAACTTTCCCCCGGTGCTACGCTGGCCCACTATCGCATCATCGGCAAAATCGGTGCGGGAGGTATGGGCGAAGTCTACCGGGCTCAGGACACGGAACTGGGCCGGCCGGTGGCTTTAAAGTTTCTGCCCAGCGACGTTGCCGCTCACCAAAGCCGCGTCAAGCGCTTCATTCAGGAAGCGAAAGCCGCGTCGTCACTCAATCATCCAAATATCCTGACGGTTTATGAAATCGGCCGCGCTGACGACGTGATCTTCATCGCTACCGAGTTTGTTGATGGCGTCACCCTGCGCCAACACCTGCGCCAGCCACTAAAACTGATCGAAGTTCTCGACATCACGATTCAGGTTGCATCCGCGCTCGTCGCGGCACACGCCGCGGGCATCGTTCATCGCGACATCAAGCCGGAAAACATCATGGTCAGAAAAGACAGGATCGTGAAGATACTGGACTTCGGCCTCGCCAAACTTACGGAAACACACAACTCGTCTTCGCTCAGTTCGGAAGCGCCGACGATGGCGCTCGTCAACACCGAACCGGGCGCTGTGCTGGGAACGGTTGCTTACATGTCGCCGGAACAAGCCGCGGGACGCGAAGTCGATGCGCGCTCGGACATCTGGAGTCTCGGCGTCGTGCTTTATGAAATGCTGACTGCGCACGTGCCGTTCACAGGCGCGTCGAAGAGTCACATCATCGTCGCGATTATCGATCGCGAGCCGGCGCCGGTCAGTAAGTTGGCGCCAAACATTCCGGAAGCACTCGAGTGGATTGTGGCAGAGGCGCTAACGAAAGATCCTGAAGAGCGCTGTCAGACTGCGAAGGAACTGCTGGGGAAACTGAAGCGGTTGAAACAGCGTCTTGAGACTGGCGACTCGCAACTGAGTTCCCCGCCGTCAGTGACGCACGCGACGATTGGCGATCCGCAAACTTCAACCGCCGAGCCAGTCGTTGCGGCGCCGACGCATGAAATGTCCGGCGTTGAATTCGTGCAGTCGCGAATTAGTAAACATAGGACTGCTTCCGTCGCCCTGCTCGTAATCGCTCTCGTCGCGGCAACTGCGATCGGCTATGGACTCTACCGGCTGCTGACACAGCCAAAACAGTTTGGTCCAGTAAGGCTGACTGCGCTCACGACCGGCGGAAAGATCAACGGCGAAGATATCAACGGACAACTCTCGATCTCGCCCGACGGCAAGTACGTCGTCTGCGCCGCCAACGATGCCAAACAGCAAGCAAGTTTGTGGCTGCGTCAGGTATCCACCAACAGTCTTGTGCGAATCGTGCCACCGGCGAACGGCGCTTATCTCGCGACTACATTCTCGCCTGACGGCGAAATGATTTATTACGTGGCGATATTGGAGCGCGATCAGTTTGTGCCGACACTCTATCGTGTTCCGGTGTTGGGCGGAAGTCCGGCGAAGGTCTTCGATCGCGTCAACAGCGCGATCGCGTTCTCGCGCGACGGCGCGCAGCTCGCATTCGTACGCAAGGATCAGGATGCTACCGCACTAATGATCGTAAATAGCGACGGTAGCGGCGAGCCGCGGACGGTTGCTACGGTCAAACAGCCCAGGGAGTTTTCGGCGTCTGGACCATCATGGTCGCCCGATGGAAAGCGGATCGCTTGCGGCATGTTCAATGACACGGCCGGCGGTTACGCGACCGTGGTGGAAGTGCCGGTCGCAGGCGGCGAGCCGCAACCGCTCGGCTCGCAGAAATGGGCCAGGGTGGGCCGCGTAATCTGGCTCGCGGACGGCAGTGGTCTGATTATGACGGCGCAACCCGAGTCTTCTTCTATCGGCACGCAGATCTGGTTTCTCCCGTATGGCAGTGGCGAAGCACGCCGCATCACGAACGATTTAAGTGGTTATGGAGAAGTCAGCCTCGGCCTCACTGCCGATGCGCATGCGATCGCCACGATCCAACAGGCAAGCACGAGCAGTATCTGGACCGCTACGGCGAACACACCCGAAACTCAAGCGCACGAGATTGTAAAAACAAACCTGCCTGACACTGTCGCCTGGACACCCGACGGAAAGATCGTTTACGCAAGCCGCACGGGAGAGAACTGGGACATTTGGATCGCCAATGCTGACGGCTCAAACAGCAAACAATTAACGACCGATGCTTTCCTCGATCGCGAACCGTCAATGTGCGGCGATGGTCGCTACATCGTTTTTCAATCGGATCGTTCAGGCAGTCGAAACATCTGGCGAATTAATGCCGACGGCACGAATCCCAAACAGCTTACGACCGGTGATTATGGTGATTCATATCCGGTTTGTTCTCCAGATGGGCGGTCGGTAGTTTTCATGTCGCTGCGTCTCGGCGGCTGGGCAGTTTGGATGATCAATATCGACGGCGGAGCGCCGCAGCAGATAACCAATCGCACTTCGCAGTTCCCGTCTTTCGCACCCGACGGAAAAATGATCACGTATTACTATCCTGACGATCAAGCAAACAACCAACCTAAATTGGGCATGATTTCGTTCAAAACCGGCGAGGTAGTGAAGACCATCGATCTGCCGCGCACCGCCCAGCCGATTGCGTTTGCGTGGCTTCCCGACGGAAAATCAGTCGCGTATCTCGATTCGAGTTCGGGAGTGCTGAACATCTGGAGTGTCCCGCTTGAGGGTGGGCCACCCAGACAGCTTACTAATTTCACTTCCGGTTTCATCAACAGCTTCGCCATCGCCCAGGATGGCAAAATCGCAACATACCGTTTTTCCGTGTCCCGAGACATCGTCCTGATCAAGGACTTCCGCTAAGGAGACCTCCCATGAAAGAAAAAGAATGGACCATTATCATTTACATGGCCGGCGACAATAATCTCAGCGTCGACATGGCTTATGCCCTGGAACAGATCAAGGGAGTTGCAGACGGCAGTGCCGACAGCCCCAACCTTCTCGTTTACTACGACGGTAACTCGCCGTCGATCCCCACTCTCTACTGCGATTTCTCCGTACCGGGCAAAGCCCGTTACAAGCCTTCTTACAAAGTGCCCAACAAGCTTTGGGAGGTCCCAAAGAAACTGAACGAGAACGCGGCCGACAAATTTTCGATTCTCAACTTCATCGACTGGTGTGTGAACAAGGTCCAGGTCGACGACGACGAGAGTGGCGAAATTACTTTCGGCCGGCGGGCTGAGAAGTATGCCCTGATCTTTGCCGGTCATTCACTGGGTTTCCAGGACATTGGTCTGTTCAAGGACGAGTCGACCGGCAAGACGATGAAGATGAATGATTTTTGGTTAGTGCTCGAGACGCTCACCAACAGCCGCCACAAGCTGGAGCAATATGCCGACGAGAACAACCTGGAAGACGATGAGCGCAAGCTCGTCACGACGGTAATGCTCGGGCAGAAAATTGACATACTCGGTTTTGATAGTTGCGTGATGGGCATGCTCGAGGTCGGATACCAGTTCAACAACGTCGCGAAGACGCTGATTGCTTCCGAAGGTAGCGTGCCGAGTGCTGGTTGGACTTACGCGAAGATCCTTGGGTGTCTGGCGCGCGAGCAAAACCGAAAGCTGGACACGCCCAGCGTCGCGGAGATGTTTGTGAAGCAGTTCATCAGCAGCCAGGATTCGTATACGGTCGGCGGTGTTTCCGTGGACATGGCAGCCTGGAATCTGAGCCGGTTCAGTTATCTGGCGGATGAGTTCGATGGACTATCGCAAGTGCTGCTTGACTGTTTTGCCGATGAAGAGAGTCGCGTCTACCGGCAGATGGCCCGCGTGATTCTTCAGACTCACTGGCAATGTCAGTCGTACATGTTCGATCAGAATGTCGATCTCGGAGACTTCTGCGAGTTGCTCGATGTTGAATGTGGGCGCGTGGCGGAAGAGCTTGGTGAGGGCGACGATATCAGCCAACTGCGAGCGGTCCAGAAGCAGTGTCGTAAGGTGCTGAAAGAGTTGAACAAGGCCGTGATCCTCAGTGGCTTTAGTGGTGGGACTTATCAGTATTCAAATGGCGTGTCGGTGTTCTTCCCATGGTCGCGGGAAGGATACGAGGTATCGAAGAAGAATTATGAAGGGCTGTGGTTTGTGAAAGACGTGAAGCGGAAGCATGTGTCGTGGGCGGATTTTCTGAAGAAGTATTTGTATGAAGTGAGTCTGCGCAAGCTGGAACCGGCGAAGACTGACGTGCCGCTCGGAGCGAAGTACCGCTATCCATCGGGAGTGATCTTCGATGAACGCATCGATGCGTACGCGGCCGCGGCGGCGGGCAAGGTTGGCGCACACGGAGCTACTCGCATCGCTGGTCAGGAAGGCACTCGCATCGCTGGCCAGGAAGGCACGCGCATCGCTGGTCAGGAAGGCACGCGCATCGCCGGTCAGGAAGGCACGCGCATCGCCGGCCAGGAAGGCACGCGCATCGCCGGCCAGGAAGGCACTCGTATCGCCGGTCAGGAAGGCACGCGTATCGCCGGTCAGGAAGGCACGCGTATCGCCGGTCAGGAAGGCAC
>DASXXL010000409.1:0-4666 GCA_036503085.1 Pyrinomonadaceae bacterium
TGCGTGCGACCGTTAGCCGCGCGGGCTCGCTGAGCACAGTGCCGGTTTGTAATCTGACTTCAACTTCACCGCCCTTCGATTCCGGAATCGTGGCCAGCACACGCTTTGGTCCAAGCGCGACGAGGTGCGCCGGCGTGTCGCCAACGAGCACTCCACAGTGGTGCGGGATGCGAGTATCGAAGTCGGCGCAGTCGATGATGACTTCGCCGCCCGCGATCGCGTAAGGGGGATCTATGCCCAGTATTCTGGCGGGAGTACGCATAAAAGCCGTTCATCATACGATGCCACTGGATCTATGTCTAATTGCAGCCTATGGTATAATTCGCGCCCGGAATAGGAAGGGAAACAGTCATCACTAGCGTTCTCGGCAACACGCTTGGGTTAAAGCCGAACCAGATCCGGCGCATAGAAAAGCTCTACAGTAGACGCATACCTCCTCGCCAGATAGTCACCCCTGAATTCGCTCGCCAGCTCAGTGAGTTGTCACACGAAACCCGCAGACAGATCGGCGCGCTCATCGATCGCAAAGGTCACGTGCAGTATGTGATGGTCGGCGACAACCGCGGTATCGAGTTGCCGGACTTCAAACGCGTGCGCGTCGCGTCGGGACGCTTTCGCGGACTGCGCTGCGTGCACACGCATCTGCGCGGCGAGCCGCTAACACAGGACGACCTGACAGACCTCGCGCTGCTACGTCTCGATCTGATGGCCGCGATCGACGTCGACACCGAAACCGGACTGCCGGGCGTCGTACGCGCCGCGCACCTGCTGCCGCTGCACGCAGGTGAACTGGAAAGTGCGGGCACACCGGAACAGTATTCGTTTCTCGAACCGGAAGTCGCATCGCAGTTAGACCTTGACTTCCTCTCGCTCATCGATTCGCTTGAAGAAGAGATGGCGCGCAACCGGCAGACCGCGCGTCGCGCTGAGATGCGCGACCGCACGATTCTCGTCGGCGTGGCCACCGGATCTCTTGCGGACGCCGAAGAGTCGATGGCCGAACTCGCTGAGCTCGCTGCTTCCGCCGGCGTGATAGTTCAGGACCGGATCATTCAACGCCGGCCCGAGATCGATCCGCGCACCGTACTGGGTCGCGGCAAACTCGATGAGCTGATCATTCGCGCATTACAACTCGGCGCGGACATGCTCGTCTTCGATCGCGAACTATCGCCGGCGCAAGTGCGTTCCTTGTCGGAAGTGACGGACCTGAAAGTGATCGATCGTTCGCAGTTGATCCTCGACATCTTTGCGCAGCGCGCGCAGTCGAAAGAAGGAAAGATTCAGGTCGAGCTGGCGCAGTTGAAGTATCTCTTGCCGCGTTTGATTGCGGGTCAGGACTCCGCGTTCTCACGGCTCGCGGGCGGTATCGGCGGACGCGGTCCTGGTGAAACGAAACTCGAAACCGATCGCCGCCGCGTGCGCGATCGCATCAATCGTCTGGAGAAAGAGATCGAAGCGCAGCGGCAACGCCGCCAGGAACGCCGCAAAGGTCGCACGCGCCAACAACTGCCTGTAATCTCAATCGTCGGTTACACCAACGCCGGCAAGTCGACGTTGCTCAACGCGTTGACGAAGAGCGCGGTGCACGCCGAGCAGCGCATGTTTGCCACGCTCGATCCGACATCGCGCCGGCTGCGGCTGCCGCGCGAACAGGAAGTGATCATCAACGACACGGTCGGTTTTATTCGCGCGTTGCCGCCCGATCTGCTTTCCGCTTTTCGCGCCAAGCTGGAAGAGATCAGCGACAGCAGTTTGCTCATTCACGCGGTCGATATTTCCAACCCGCGCTGGACGCAACAGGTCCAGTCAGTGAAACGTATTTTGTCGGAACTGAAACTCGCCGACATCCCTTCGATCCTCGCGCTGAACAAAGCTGACTTACTCGAACCGGAAGCAGTGGAAGCCGCAGTGCGGCAGGCGCAGCAGATCGATAGCAGCGAGATCGTTGTCATTTCGGCAATCCATCCAGATAGTCTTGAGGTGCTACTCGAAAAGGCGGGCGCCGTGCTGGCGCGTAATCTGAACGCCGCCTTGTCGCGCATCGCATAATGGGACTTCGTCCACGATTAAAAAGTCCAGGCAGCCAGGCTCGCGATAAGCTACTAGCCTATGCGAAACGTCCGCTCCTGGTTTTGCAACCACGAACACGTTTCTGGCTCGGCTGCGTCACGCTTGTTACGCTCACCACGCTGCTGCTCGTCACCAACTACTCTTCCGGTTTCAACGAAACGTACAAAGAAGGCGAAGTGCTCGGCCGCGACATCGTTGCGCCCGCGGACATCACCGCGATCGACGAGGCCGAGACGGAGAAAAAACGGACCGCGGCGCGTGAATCAGCGCGCGTGTTTTTTAATTACGACTCGAGCCGCGCGGAAACGTCAGTGGAAAGCCTGCGCGCTGAGTGGGACGATCTAACGGCGCAGATCGCGCCGGACACCAAGTTCACTGACGCGGATCTCGATCGGCTGTCGGCAATCATTCGCGAGATCGCCAGCGGTTATATCTACGACGACAAAGACGTCGATCGTCTGAAGCAGGACATAGTGGTGACCGATCCGCGCAATCCGGCGGCGCGGATCTTTGTACCCGCGCCACTCGTTTCGCTTTCCGCCGCGCGCCAAGGCCTCGAGCCAAGAATTCAAAATCTGCGTGGTTGGACGCCCGAGCAAAGAACGGCGCTAACGGCCGCGCTCAGACCGTTCATCCGCCCGAATGTCGTGTTGGATGAAACAGCAACTGCGTCGTCGCGCGAGATCGAAGCCAACCGCGTGAAGCCGGTCGCGATCACGTTAAAACGAAACCAGATCGTCGGCCGCGCTGGCGACACGATCACGCCGGCGATGCTGTCGCAGATCGACGCCATCAGAAGCACGGGTCGCGATGGTTTGCGCTGGACCAACCTGCTCGGGTTGTTTGTGGTTGTAATCGCCGTCTACTGGGCGGCGTGGAAGTTTGCGGAACATCGTCGCAGCAGCGCGCTCAGCATCAGTAGACAAAAGGCGTTTGCGCTCGTCGGCTCGGCGATCCTGGTGCAAACGGCGTTGATGAAGATCGGTTTCATTTTCGGCGAAAGCATCGCCACGCGTATGCAAGCGCCGCTGAACGATCCCGCGCTCTGGAATTTCGCGATTCCCTTCGCGGCTGCATCATTGCTCGTCGCGATGCTGGTCGACACGCAGCTCGCTTTTCTCACCGGCGTGATCACCGCGATCTTCGCCGGCATGCTCGCGCCCGGCGGAATGCAGAAGGCGTTGTTTGCCCTCGTCTCGTGCGCGGCAGCGATCTACGGCATCGGGCGTTATCGCGAACGGCAGTCAGTGACGCTCGCAGGCTTGCTGGTCGGCGCCGTCAACGCTGTGATGGCGGTTGCTCTGATCGGTTACTCAGGCCAGCCGCTGACGTTCAAAACGATCCTGATGGCGCTCGGTTGCGGTATGGCCGGTGGACTGCTGACGGCTGTTTTCACGGCCGGCGGCTTGCCGATCAACGAGTCGCTCTTCGGCATCTTGACGGACGTTAAGTTACTCGAGCTCTCAAACGCGGACCTGCCCGTGCTGGGCCAGCTTGCTTTGCGCGCGCCGGGGACGAACCAACACTCGCACGCCGTGGGCCAACTCGCCGAAGACGCATGCCGCGCGGTCGGCGCGAATCCCCTGCTCGCGCGCATCGGCGCTTTGTATCACGACATCGGCAAACTCGCGGCGCCCGAATACTTCGTCGAGAACCAGCAAGGCGACAATCCACACGATCGTCTGCGGCCTTATCAAAGCGCGAAGATCATCACCAGCCACGTGACCTACGGCGCGCGACTCGCCAAAGAGATTGGTTTGCCGCGCAAGATCGCCGACTTCATTCCCCAACATCACGGCACGCGGACGCTGCACTACTTCCTGCGCAAAGCACAGGCGCAGGCGAAACCCGGCGACACCGTCGACGAAGCTGACTTTCGTTATCCCGGACCGAAGCCGCAGTTTAAGGAAGCGGCGATCATGATGCTGGCTGATTCGTGTGAAGCAGCGGCCAGATCGCTTGCGCGTCCCGATTTGGAAAACATCCGCGCGATCGTGGTGAAGATCGTCGATGCAATCATCAGCGACGGACAACTCGATGAATGCGACATCACGTTGCAGGAGTTGACTACGATTCGTGAAGCGATGATCAGCGCGCTCACCGCGATTTATCACGCACGCATCGATTACCCGGGTTTCAATCCGCCACTGACTGGTCCCTTACCCGCCGCGAACCTCGACAGTGAAGAACGCGGCGTCAGTTACAGCAAACCTTCCGAAGTTCCGATTAGTCGTGGTGGTGAAGTCGAAGACGAAGCCCTGCCGCGCAAAGTCGGCAACCGCTAAAATTTGCCCCGCAGTTTTCCGTAAGTCACTTCGAGCGCTTCGGGAATCACGCGCGAGTCGCCGACGGTCGTCATGAAATTCGTGTCGCCGGTCCAGCGTGGCAGGAAGTGAATGTGCAGGTGATCGGCGATGCCTGCGCCGGCGGCCGATCCGAGATTCATGCCCATGTTGAAGCCCGATGGCGAGTAGACGTCGCGCAACGCGGTCTGCGCACGCTTCGCGAGATCCATCATTTCATCCGTGATCTCTTTCGCGACTGCGTCCAACTCGCTCGTGTGCAGATAAGGCACGACCATCAAATGGCCGGTGAT
>DASXXL010000410.1:0-4913 GCA_036503085.1 Pyrinomonadaceae bacterium
GGACAATCCCGCATATCCGAAGAAAGTCGAAACGGCAGTCAAGATCGAATCGCTGAACAAGCCGGCGGTGGTGAACGCAAAAGAGAAGTTCACGCTGCGATTCAAAGTGCTCGATGCCAAAACCGGCGCGCCGAAAGCAAACCTCCAGGACATGACGGTGCTCGTGTTTCTCGCGCCCGGCATTTGGCAGGAACGCGAGCCCGCGAAGCCCGCGAGCGACGGCAGCTACGAAATGAGTTTTGTACCTCCCGAACCGGGCGTGTACTATATGTTCTTCCAGATCCCAGCCCTGGAACTTCAGTTCAACCAAACAACACCACTAACTCTCCAAGTGGTGAAACCTTGAAACCGCAGAGCGTGCTCTGCTACTGGGAGAAGTCTATGAAATCGATCCTCTTTGGCGCCTTACTCGTGCTGGTTTTCGCCGGCGCGGCCAGCGCACAGCAACAACCGGCTCCACAACAGCCACCAACACAAGGACCGACCGCACAATTACCGGCCGGGAACGGCAGCAGCGAATCAGCAGCCGCGAAATATTTCACCGACATCCAACTCGTTAATCAAAACGGCGAGAAGATGCGTTTTTACCACGACCTATTACAAGGTCATACAGTCATCATCAACACCTTCTTCGCGACCTGTCAGGCTAGTTGTTTACCAATCACACGCAATCTCGAAAAAGTTCAGGAAGCTCTCGGCGATCGACTCGGTAAAGACGCACGCCTGATTTCGATCAGCGTCGACCCGGACGTCGACACGCCGCCCGAGCTGAAAGCGTTTTCGAAAAAATTTCACGCGCGGCCCGGCTGGTATTTCCTGACCGGCAATAAAGACGACGTCGCGTTTGTTTTGAAGAAGCTGGGGCAGTATGTCGAAGATAAGAACGAGCATTACAACATCGTGATCATCGGCAACGACCGCACCGGCTTGTGGAAGAAGGCGTTTGGTCTCGCGAAGAGCGAGGAGATAATCAAGATCGTGGAGAGTGTGCTCGACGATAAAGGCGAAAAGAGTGGGCAATGAAAATAGCGTTTTTATTTCTGTTCGTATTGTTGGCTGTGCCTGAGTTCAGTGTCGTCCGTGCGCAATCGGATCGCTACTCGTGTCCGATGCATCCGGAGGTTGTTTCCAGGAAACCCGGCAAGTGTCCGAAGTGCGGCATGACGCTGGTGAAGAAGGACGCGCATGCGGAAGCGAAGGCCGATCCTGAACCAGCCGCGGCGCCAAAATCTACCGAGGCTTTCTCGTCGACCAAGATTCCTGACGTCCAAGTGGTCGATCAAAACGGCAAACAACTCAACTTCTATAGGGATTTAATCAAAGGCAAGACGGTCGCGATCAATTTCATTTTTACGACTTGTACGACGATCTGTCCGCCGTTGACAGCGACGTTTCGCCGCGTGCAGCAGGACGCAGCAGCGCGTGGTCTCGACGTGCAATTGATCTCGGTGAGTGTCGACCCGACCACCGACACGCCCGAACGGCTGCGCGATTTCTCGGCGAAGTTCAAAGCCGGACCGGGTTGGACGTTTGTCACGGGCGACAAGGCGTTGGTCGATTCGGTTTTGGCGTCACTCGGCGCGGCAGTGGCGAACAAGAACGATCACACACCAATGATCCTGATCGGCAACGACTCGAAGGATTACTGGACACGCGCCTACGGCCTGACTTCGCCAACGAAAATCGTCGAACTCATCGACGGCGCGGCGAAGCACAAGTAAGTGCCATCCACAGATTACGCAGATGTCTTTGAAACAATCTGTGTAATCTGTGGATTGCCTTACTCGAAGATCGCGGCGTGTAGTTGTTGGACGACTGCGTCGACGGAATTGGTCTCGACGCGGAAGTTGATCCGTAAGCCGTGGCCGATGCAGCCGACGATCGCGCTCTCGCCCGCGATCTTGTGAGCGATTGCTTTGACCCCGCCGTTCGACTGCGACCATTCGTCGGAGATGAGCGTGCCAGGTTGATCAGGCGCGTGTGAATTCAGGATGCGAATCGGAATTCGCTGCGCGATGACGGGTTCGATCATTTTCGGATGCATCACGCGCGCGCCGAGCTTCGCGAGTTGCGCTGCCTCGGCGTAAGAGACGTGCGGCACGGTGCGCGTCGTCTTCACGAGGCGCGGATCAGCGGTTTGAATGCCGTCAACGTCGGTCCAGATCTCGATCGCACGCGCGTGCAACGCCGCGCCGATCAGCGTCGCGGAGTAGTCCGAACTGCCGCGTCCGAGCGTAGTGGTCACGCCTTCGCGCGTCGCGCCGATAAATCCACCCAACACCGGAACGCGTCCCGTGTTCACGAGCAAGAGCAATTCGGCCGGGGCACGTTGCCGCACTTCGTCCAACAATGGCTCGGCGTTTCCGTACTTGTCGTTCGTGATCACGCAGCGGCGTGCATCGACGTACTCCGCAGGTAATCCGTGTTCTTCGAGAACGAGAGTGAGCAAGTTTGCGGCGAGTCGTTCGCCATGTGAAACGATCGCGTCGTAAAGCCGCAGCTCTGAACTGTGGCTGTCCGCCGCATGATGCAACAGCTCGCGAAGTTCAGCGCGCGCTAATTCAATCAACGTTTCGAGGCGTGCCTGACGTTTCAAGCTCAACAACTCGCCCACGCGCAGATGTCGCTCGAAATGTTGTTCGAGCAACGCGAGAGATTCGTCAGCTCCGTGCGTCGCAGCGCCGCGAAAACTCGCGATCAGCGCATCAGTCACGCGGCTCATCGCTGAGACTACGACAACCAGCGGCTGCGATTGTTTTGCTTTGACGATCTGCGCCACGCGCTTGAAGGCAGCGCCATCCTGAATCGATGTACCGCCAAATTTGGTTACGGTGATGTGAGTGGCCACGTGTACTCCGTTCGGGCGATCGCGGATGGTTGCAAAAACGAGTTGTTAAGTCCGGGCGGAGGACTGGAAGTTAACGCTGACTGGATTACCTGCGACGACGCATGCAAGGAATTTTTCTTGACACGGAAGGTTAAGAGAACTACGCTGCACCTGTCAATCAGTAACCGACGCTTATTGTTATTTCACTCACGCTGGTCACCCGCTTAACGCCAGCCGCGAATTAAACTAACGAACGAACCTTTCTTCGGCTTTAGCCCGAGTGTCATTTGCCTCAGTCTTTTGATGTTTCGCCCGCAGCAAACGTAAAAAGGAGATGTGAGATGTTCGCTTTGAGCTCCCCCGTTCGCATTGTTGCCTCATTGACAGTGATCACTTTGAGTTTGCTGACTGCGGTAGTCGCAAAAGCGCAAGCGCCCGTCACCGCAGTGAACAAACCGGTTGCGGAGTTAACCGCCGCAGCTTCGAAGCCCGCGTCGCCTGCCAGTGAGGAGAAAGCGAAACCAGCAACTGAGTCGCCCAAAACTGAAACCGAGTCGGTGAAAACTGAGAACCCACCGGGTGTGACGACAACTGCGCCCGCAAACCCGGCAGCCGCGCCTGCAACAACAACACCGGCTGCGACTAAAGCTCCAGCCGCTGTTGCACCCGTGATGCAGCAATGCACGCGCACCGTCACCGCAGACGTCGTCGCGATTCCGAAGGCGCTCATGCTCAATCGCCTTGGCGCGTCAATCCCGAATGCTTTCGTGTTTGCGCTGCGCGGCGACACTATCATCACCGCCAACAACAACATTCAATTGCGTCCCGGCAAACGGCCGCGGCCGCTCGTGTTGCGCGCTAACGTCGGCGATTGCTTGAAAGTAACGTTTACCAACGCGATTCCACCGGCCGCATTCGGCCAGTTTCCGCCGAGCCCCGCCGTTCCGACTTCGCCGCAAGTCGGCACGCAGGAGCTCTCGCTACATATACAAGGACAGGAATGGACCAGCAGCTCGACTGACGACGGCTCGTTTGTCGGCCGAAACAGCTCGAGTCTCGCCAGTCCGAATCCGGCGCCTACGCCGCCGCCGATGCCCGGGCAGCAACAGACTTACACGCTCTTCGTTCGTAACGAAGGCACGTTCCTGCTCTACTCGATGGGCGATACGACCGCTGTGCCGACGGGCCAGATCAGTCGTGGCCTCTTTGGCGCGTTGAATGTTCAGCCAACCGGCGCGGAATGGTATCGCAGCCAGGTCACGCAACAGGACCTCGCGCTCGCCACCAAGAAGGATTCGAACGGAAAGCCCGTGCGCACTGCGAGCGGACAGCCGGTCATCGATTACAACGCCGTCTATCCCGCAGGCTCGAAGTATCCTGACGGCACATCCATTCCGGCGAACACGCCAATCCTGAGCATGTGGTCGAAGCAGCCCGATGGGACCTTTAAGATCGTTCACTCTGATCTGACGGCCATCATCACTGGTCCAAACGCGGGACGATTCCCCGGCACCACCGGAGTGAACAATCCGGAGCCGCCGTGCAACGCGGCAAACAACGGCACCGGCGCTTCCGATCCGCTCTTCTGCGCAAACCCGTCCGCGCCCGATCGCAAAGAGCCGTATCGCGAATTCACGATCATCTATCACGAGGTCGGCCAAATCGCGACGCAGGCGTTTCCCGTCTTTACCGATCCGGCGATGTCGCAAACCGTAAACGCCGGTTTCGATGGTTTCGCGATCAACTACGGCACCGGCGGTATCGGCGCCGAGGTTTATGCGAACCGCATCGGTGTTGGCCCAATGGGCGGCTGCGTCGATTGCAAGTTTGAAGAGTTCTTCCTGAGCGCGTGGTCGGTCGGCGATCCGGCGATGCTCGTCGATATTCCCGCGAACTCGAGCGCGCTGCCGCCGATTACACCGCCGCCGGCGCAGCCATCGGTGCCGGCCCTCGGTCCGCCACCGGCGCTGTGTACCGCGGATCAACTGAACAATCCGACGCCGAACAATGGTTGCGCTAATCCGCGCAATCCGGCGACCGGAACTCCGTACAGTCTGACTGCGCTGCCGAAAGCGACGAAGGCTTA
>DASXXL010000411.1:0-9830 GCA_036503085.1 Pyrinomonadaceae bacterium
CGCTTCGTCAGTTCGCGACATCGCGTCGCGCATTCCGGAATCGCTCAGCGCCATCGGCCGCGACATCAGTAGGACCATCGAGAAAGCAATCTCGGCGAAGGACGATTACGTCGTGGCGGTGAAGGTTACACCGCAGGCACAAGAGAAGCTGGAGCAGTTGGTCCAAGCCGGTGTCTTTCGCAGCCGTGCTGAAGCAGCCGGTTTCCTGATCGAAGAAGGCATCCATGTTCAGGCGCCTCTCTTTGAACGCGTCAGACAGAAGCTCGCCGAGATCGAACGTCTGCGAGCGGAACTGCGCGGCTTGATCGCCGACAAACCGGTTTAGAGAGCGCGCGAATTAACTCGATCGCGCGCCGTTAGGTTCGAACAACTTAAACAACCCCCCAAAGCAGTGCTTTACCGCGATCCTCTCATTTGGTAAAGCACGCCTTTGTTTCTGATAGAGAAAAACAATCGTGGCAGAAACGTTTCAATTACCACCCACACCGATCGAACAATTCACTCTGGCGAACGGCTTACGTGTGGTCCTCAGTCCGGACCGCGCGATTCCCGTCGTCTCCGTCGCCGTCTACTACGACGTCGGTTCGCGGAACGAACGCGAAGGCCGCACCGGTTTCGCGCATCTTTTCGAGCACATGATGTTTCAGGGCTCGGAAAACGTTCCCAAGGCGGCGCATTTCCAATACATCTTCAACGCCGGTGGGACCATGAACGGGACCACATCAACCGAGCGCACCAACTACTTCGAGACATTACCGTCAAACTATCTTCCGCTCGCGTTCTGGCTCGAGAGCGATCGCATGCGCTCGCTGAAAGTCACGCAGGAAAATCTCGACAACCAGCGCCACGCAGTGCAGGAAGAAAAGCGGCTTCGTTACGACAACCAGCCGTACGTTAATGCGTTTCTACGCATCAACGAGTTGATCTTCACGAACCCGGCAAATGCGCATTCAACCATCGGCTCGATGGAAGATCTCGACGCTGCAACGATCGATGACGTGCGCGAGTTTTTCCGCATCTACTACGCGCCGAACAACGCCGTGCTGACAGTAGTCGGTGACTTCAACAACGATGAGGCACGCGCGCTCGCGGAAAAATACTTCGGCAACATTCCCTCCCAACCATTGCCGCCACCCGTCGACGTTTCCGAAACCGATAATGTTGCCATTCCCGAAGAGACTTTCCACGATTTACTCGCGCCGGCGCCGGCGTTCATGCTCGGCTGGAAGATTCCCGCGCGCCGCACACCCGATTTTTACGCGTTGTCGCTCGCGGGCACGCTGCTGTTTGAAGGCGACAGCTCGCGGCTTTATCAGAAGCTGGTGAAAGGCGATGAGTCGGTGGTTTCGATCGAAGGCGGCGTCGACGAACGCCGTGGTCCATCGGCGCTCTACATTTTCGCACTGCCAAAACCCGGCCAGGACGTGAACCAAATCCGGCAACAGATCTCCGAAGAGATCGAGCGCATCGGCGCTGATGGTCCAACCGATGCGGAAATGGAGAAGTTGCGCAATTCGCTTTGCAACGACGCCGTGCGCGGGCGGCAGTCGACGATGTATCGCGCGCAACGCATCGCCGAATATGCGCTTTACGATTCCGATCCGCGCTTGATAGATTCGGAGTTGGACCACTACCTGAACGTTACGGCCGCGGACATCAAGCGAGCAGCGTCGCTCTATCTCAATGGGCCAAATCGCGTCGTGCTGGATATTGTTCCCGCGCCCGCCGCGGCGGAGACCGAAGAGCCGGTCAAGGCCGCGTCGCCGCAAGCTCCGGGAGATCCGCATCAACCAAGTTCGCCGGCGGCACAAATTCCGGAGTCGCCCGCGTCCGAACCGGAATCGCCGATGCACACTGACGTGGCCCAACTGAAACCGACGCCTGCTCCGGAACAACCAACAGACCCTGCGGATGTGAAGCCGCAAACTGAATCAGGACCATTGCACCTGTAAACATGAGCCAAGCAGAAATTTTTCGCAGCCAGGCGCCCGCGCCGTTGCCACCACATCCGATCACCATTCCGGCGCCGCGCGAGACCACGCTCGCAAATGGCCTTTCGATAGTCGTCGTCGAAGATCATCGACTGCCGTTGGTGAGTTATCGCCTGGCCTTTCGTGTCGGCACCGCTTTCGATCCGCCGCAGGTTCCCGGTCTCACGGATTTGCTCGCGGGTCTCTTGCCGGAAGGAACTGAATCCCGATCGAGCCGAGAAATCGCGGAAGAGGTCGCACGTATGGGCGCGAGCCTTTCGGCGGGCGCAAATTCCGATTACACGATCGTCGCGGCCTCGGCGCTTTCGAACTTCAACGAACAGATTCTCGATCTGATGGCCGAGATCGTGTTGCAGCCGTCGTTTCCGGAAAACGAAGTCGAACTGGCGAAGCAGAATACGAAGGAGAGCCTGCGACAGCAGCGCGCGCAGCCGTCGTTTCTGGCGAGTGAGATGGTTTCGCGCGTGATGTTCGGCGAGCATCCGTATGCCATCGTCGCGCCGACACCGGAATCGATCGATCGCTCGTCGCGTGATGAGTTCGTCAGGTTTCATCGCGCGAACTTCGTACCGAATAACGCTGTGTTCATCGTCGTCGGCGACGTGAAGTACGAGCAGATCATTCAAAAGCTCGAGTCGTTGTTTTCGACATGGGAACGCGGCGCAGATCTAGTGACGAACTTTCCCGCGCCGCCGGTGCGCGACAAACGCACGGCGTATCTCGTGGATCGGCGCGGTTCGGCGCAATCGAATATCGTCATCGCCAACAGCGGCATCGTCCGGACCAGTCCTGATTATTTTCCGATGCTGCTGATGCACACGGTGCTCGGCGCGAATGCTTCGTCGCGCTTGTTTATGAACCTGCGCGAAGAGAAGGGTTACACCTACGGCGCGTACACCAATCTCGATGCTCGGCGCACGGCGGGAACGTTTCGCGCAACTGCGGAAGTTCGTTCTCCTGTCACTGGCGATTCGTTGAAAGAATTTTTCTACGAGTTGAATCGCATTCGCACCGAGCTGGTTTCAGAGAAAGAAATCAACGATGCGAAGTCGTATCTCACCGGCGTGTTTCCGATTCGACTCGAAACGCAGGAAGGACTTACCGATCAGCTCGTACAGATCAAGATGCTGAACCTGCCGGGTGACTACTTGCAGCATTATCGCGATCGCGTGCAGGCGGTGACTGTTTCCGAGATTCAGCGCGTGGCGGAGAAGTATGTTCAGCCTGATGAAGCGGCGGTGATCGTCGTGGGTGATGGTGCGGCGGTGCTCGATCAGATCAAACCTTACGTGCCGGATATCGAAGTCTACAGCACGACGGGCAAACGTAAATCATTGGACGCTCCGGCGACGACCGAAATCGAAGGCTCATGGGCGATTCAGGTTGAGACGCCGCTCGGACAGAGTATTCCCGCAACGTTGACGCTCACGCGTACAGGTGAGAGTTACCTCGCGAAGATTCTTTCCGAGATGGGCGACGCGGATCTCGGCGTCGTCGATCTGAACGATAATTCGTTTCACACGACGACGTTTTTGGAGATGGATGGACATTCGGTTGAGGCGGAGGTGTTCGCGCGTTTCCACGGTGATCAGACTGAAGGGACGTTGAAGCTGCAAAATTCGCCGTCGCTGCCGTTCACTGGCAGCAAGGAGTAACAAAGCAACCCGCGTTTGGCAGGGAACATCCAAGGCCCGAGGTTAAACGGATCGCCGCAAGGATAGCGACGACCATAACACTCGGTTCCTCCTGTGATTTGCGCCCGGTATGTCGGCCATATCGGGCGCTTTTTATTTGTAAGTTCGACAGGATTTCAGAATTTACAAGAGTCTTTTCAGTCTGGACGAGGGTGCCTCACATAGTTTACGCGTTCTCTGTCGTTGTTCAGTCTTGTACATCCTGAAATCATGTCGAGGTTACTCGCGTTCGTAGCGCAGGACGATGCCCCCGCCGCCGACAACCCAACCGATCTTCTTGTTGAAATGCAGCGAGTAAAGGTTTTGCTTCGTTGTTGAGGTCTGCGGTGTCCAGGTGCGGCCCTGGTCGCTGCTGCGAAGAATCGTGCCGCCGCGTCCGATGGCCCAGCCTTCATCGTCGTTCAAAAACTGCACGCTCAAAAGCGTCACGTTCGTGTTGGTCGCGACGGGCGTCCAGGTTTCGCCGCCGTCGGTCGTGCGCAGCAGCACGCCGCGTTCGCCGACCACCCAACCATCTTTATCATTGCGGAAGTCGATGTGATAGAGCGTGCCGTTTACGCCGGCGGCGTTCTGTTTTGTCCAACTCTGCCCGCCGTCGCGCGTAAAGAGGATCGTGCCGCCGTCGCCGACAATCCACCCGCGCTTGTCACTGACGAAGTCGATGTGAATCAACTCGAGCCGGCTCGGCGCGCGCTGACGTCGCCACGTTTCGCCGCCGTCGTCCGTGTAAACCAACACGCTGTCGACGACGCGATCGCGTTTGCTGACCGACCCGACGGCCCAGCCTTTCTTCTTGCTGGAAAAGCGCAAGCTGTACAGCTCGATGTCCGCGCCCTCGAAATCTTCAGGAGCGAAGATCTTTAACTGCGTCCAGCTTCCACCGTTGTCGCGCGTGACGAAGATCGAGTTGCCGGCGAGGAAGAACCCTGCCTCTTTGTCGCGAAAGTAGATGTCGTTGATCGCGGCTTTGGTGCCGACTGTCTGGCGTATCCACGACTGACCGCCATCGTCGGTACGACTGAGGTAACCGCCGTCGCCGCCGACCCAGCCGCGTTTGCTGTCGACGAAATAGACTGTGTTGAGATCGTTGCCGCCGGTGTTGAGCTTGATCGGCGCCCAGCCGGTCTGCGCTTTCACCGCTTGGGCGAATACGAATAGAGCGCAGACCGCCACTGAAAAAGCGAACTCTCTGGTAACTCGGCTGTGCATTTGTGGTCCTACCTTACCACAAAGACGCCGTTTACGCAGATCCAGTCACGCGGTAGACGCGGCCTTCGAAAACGACCACCACACGTTCGCCCAGCGAGAAGTAACTCGCCAGTTTCGGATACTGCTTCGGCAGAGCGAAATATTCATCACTGCCAAACGTCAACGTCGTCTCCGGCAAGCGTGCTTCGGCTTTGAATTCCGAATCGGTCCACACACCGTCGATCAGATAAAACGTCTTGGCCTCAACCCGCCGCACCGCATCTTTGCGCGTGTTGTCGGTTCGAATCGAATCACTTTCCATCTGCGCGCGGACTTGTTTACTCTTCTGCACCGCCGCCGCGCCTGTATCCGCCAGCCCAGTAGGCGTCGCACTCGGCGCCGCATTCTTAGGCGGCGCATTGAGCGAGCCTCCGATGAATCCACGCTGCTGCGGCGCCGCTCCCGGCTGTACCATGAACAAGTTATTCACACTACGTTGACTAATCTGCTGGTCTTCCGCCGCCAGATACGACGTGTAAGGCGTCACGATCCCATAACGCGTCCCGAGATCGACGATCTCGTCGCGCAACTCCTTCTGCTCGCCGTTCGCCCGCACTTGCTCCATCAACCAACCCACACGGCGCGTCGCCCACAAGCGCGGCAAGTAGTCGTTGTTTTCATTCCGCAGTGGCAAACTGAGATTGTCATACGTGTACGTCCGCGTCGATCCATTCGCCCGTCCCGTCAACGTCAGCCGCAACGACTCGAGACTCTCCTCATTGCTGTAACGCCCGATCAACGTCACCTGCGAACCGCGAAACAGGTCGGGAATGCCACGCGGATAGACGAGATCCGTTGTCGCTCCGCCCATGTCGAGCTTCAGATCCGTCAACACCGGATAGTTCACCTTGGTAAAGAAGTTCGAAACCTTCACTTCGAGATCTTCCTTCGGCTCGACGTAATCAGCCGTGCCACCGTTCTCAGCCGCGAGTTTGTCGAGCAACGCAGTGTTGACGTCGTAACCAACGCCAAACGTAAACAGCCGCACACCGGGCTTGCTCGCCTTGCGGACGTTGTCGACGATCCGCGACACGTTCGTTTCCCCAACCGTCGGCAAACCATCAGTCAGGAACACGATAATCTTCGGACGCTCGCGATTCGTTTCGCCGAACTGACTCAACGACGCCAGCAGCGACTGATTGATGTTCGTGCCGCCGACGGGCTTCAACGCTTTCACAAACGCCTCACCGCGCTGACGACCCTTGTCGTCAGCCGCGATGAGCCCCGTCTCCATGAGGTGTTCCTCCCCGGCAAACGAAATCACGTTGAAACGATCCTGCGGCCGCAGAATCCGCACACCGTAAAGCAAAGCGCTGCGCGCCTTCTCCATCTTCCCTTCCTCGGCCATCGAGCCCGACGTATCGACCACGAAAACCACGTCCTTCGCCGAGTACTCCTGATCAGCCCATTCTTCCTTCGGCGAGATCATCAGCAGGAAGTAGCCTTGTTTGCCTGGCTCGCGATGCGTCAGAAGCGTGAGGCCGAAGTCTTCTTTCGAGATCGTGGAGAAGAGTTGAAAGTCCTGCGGCTCTTTGCCCGCAGCGGTTTCAAACGACACGAGCGAACGGCGATCGCCGTTGTGCTTCACATCAATCGCATGTGTCGGCGAATAAATGTTTCGCAGCGGATCTTTGCTCTCGACTTCCACGCGACCGGCGACGGAACCGATCTCCGTCAACTGCCGACCGGTGCCCAGCGGATAACGATACGAAACAGTTCCGCCTTCGGCGCGCACCACCTGCGTGTAAGTGATCTCGAGCTTCTTGTCTGAGTTCGGCGGAATGGGAAATATGCTTGCCTGAAAGAGGTCCTTGCCGGCGTATTCCAACAAGCCCGGGTCACGTTGTCGCCGCACGATCTCGTCGTAGATGCGCCGTGCTTCTTCACGCGACCTGACTTCGCCGACGAGTCGCCGGTCGCCCTCCCAAATCGCAAACTCCGCGATCGAAGCACTCTCGGGAATCGGGAAAAAGTACGTGCCCTCGAGCGTAAGCGGTGTGTTGTTGCGAAAGACCTGTTCGACGTGCGTGGTCGCGACCTGCGAGCTGATCTTCGTATCGATCTTGATCGACTTGACCGGCAGTGCGCGCGGTAAGTTTCGGGGGAAATCACCGATCGGCGGCGTCGGACAGCGCCGGCACGGCCCGGGAACGATGACGCCCTGAGCGGCGGCGACCGCGGCGAAGCTCAACGAGATGGTTAGGAGGACGAGCAGACGAAGCAGGCTGGTTCGGAACGGCATAACGGATCTCCAAAGAAGTCAGAGTAAAACCGCTGGACGGTGCTAGAACGGTGGGTTTGGCAGCTTCTTGCGCGATCAGTACAAGTCGCGCAGCCGTTTATCAAAAATCGTCACGCAGGTGGCAACGACAGCGACCGTCAGGCCGCCTACGGCGAGGGTGTGTGGCGGCCCGAAGTGGTTCGAGGCCGTCCCGGCAATGATGTTTCCGATCGGCATCGTTCCCAGGAACGACAGGATGAACATGCTCATCACACGTCCGCGCATCTGGTCCGTTACCAGTTTTTGCAGCAACGTGTTGATGGTGGACACGCAGACGACGAGAGAAAAACCGACGCCGAATAAAAACGCCAGAGACATTGAGAGACGTGCAGAGAGCGCGAAGTTGGTGATGAATACGCCGAACAAGATCGAGCCGCCGAGCACGAGCCAGCCTTTACGTTTCCAATCGCCGAGATAAGCGACCAACAGCGCGCCGGACAACGCGCCCGCGCCCGCCGTGCCCATCATCACGGCCAAACCCGTTTCGCCGAGGCCGAAGATGTCGCGCGCATAGATCGGCACGAGCGTGAAGTAGGGCGCGCCGAAGAAACTGTTGATGGCCGAGAGCAATAGCAGGGACGACACGCGCGGGCGGTTGCGCACGTAGCGAAAGCCTTCCGTCAGGTCGCGCCAAAACGCGCCTCGCTCGCGTTCTTCACGTGGCGGCGGGTTCAACCTGTACTGCGGCCGCACGACGCGTAATGAAGCTACCACCGCAATGAACGACAGACCGTTCGCGTAGAAACAACCGGCCAGACCGAACACGCTGAAAGCCACGCCGGCGAGCGCTGGTCCAACTACGCGCGCGAGTTGAAACTGCGTCGAGTTCATCGCGATCGCGTTTGGTAGATCTTCGCGACCAACGAGGTCGTAAGTCATAGCGAGAAACGATGGGCTCGCGAGCGCCATGCAGCAACCAGTGACGAACGAAAAACCGAGGACCAGATAACGATTGACCGTGTGTGTAAGGACGAGTGTGGCGAGTCCGAGCGCAGCACAGCCGGCGATGATCTGTGTGATGAGCAGCAGGCGGCGGCGATCGATCAGGTCCGCGAACACGCCGCCGACGAGTGTGAAGATAAACCCGGGCGCGGTGGCCATGAACGCGTCGAGGCCGAGCCAGAACGGCGAGTTGGTGAGCAGGAGTACGAGCCAGCCCTGGGCCACGGCCTGCATCCACGTGCCGACGTTTGAAAGAAAAGCTCCGATCCAGAACAGGCGATAGTCGCGGTTCGAGAGCGCGCGAAACATTTTGCCGCGGCGCGTGCCGGGTTTGGGGGTTATTGCTGGGGCAACTTCAGCAGGCATTTCTGTCCGCCTGATCCGTTTTCATCTGTGTTTATCCGTGGGCCGGCGCCACGCCGACAGTGAACCTCCCGCTGCGCCATGTCTTTCGGCGACGATCTCGGCCATGATCGCAAGCGCAACTTCCTCGGGACTGACCGCGCCGATGTCGAGTCCGATCGGCGCTCTGATCTTTCGCAACTCCGCTTCGTCCGCGCCTGCTTCCCGCAGTCGATCGATCACGATCGTCGTGCGGCGCTTGCTGCCGATCAGGCCCATGTAATCCGGCTGCGCCTGGACCACTGCGCGCATGCACTGTTCGTCTTCACTGTGACCACGTGTAACGACGGCGACAGACACACCGCGCCCGTTACCAACCACGTCGCGCACCGCGCTGGTCCAATCGCGCGCGATTACCAGCTCGATCGCTTCACCGGCAAACCGGTCGGGCGCGAGAAAATCCGCGCGGTCGTCGACCAACGTCGTCTGGTAACCCAGAAGCGCGCCGAGCTTTGCGAGTGCCGCGCCGACGTGTCCGGCGCCACACACAACCAATCGCGGCGCGGGCTGCAAACGTTCAAATAAAAGAAAGATTTCATCAGCCGAAGAAAAATCCGTGGCGAAATCCTTGAGCGAGGCCAGCTTCGTTTCGTCGCGCGTTTGCAGAAACTGCAACGCCTGCGCAGCGACGAGCGAATCCAACTCCGCATCGCCGAGACTGCCAGTTAGGTTCGCAGCTTCATCGACCAGCAGTTTCGCGCCGGCGTTCGCCCCGCGCGCAACAGTCACGACGACGCCGACGTCACCGCGTTCGAGTAGCTGCGCAATCTTCTGAGTGATTGTCACCGAAGACGGCTGCTCACTTTCCGCAGCCACCACACTGGCCCAACAAATAGATAGACGGGATTTTTGAAGAAAGCGGGTTGGTTACCTTCGATCGCGTGGCCGACAAACTGGCATATCCAGCCGAACACAAATAACGCCAGCGCCCAACGCCAGTTGAAGAAGAAGAGCGGATACGAAACGATGATCGTCGGGATGCCGATGGTGTGCAACAAGCGGTTCAGCGGATGCTGATGCTTTGCTTTGTAGTTCGACACATAGTCTTCGGGCATGTCAGGCTCCCGGATCCAACGCCTCGATGAAGATGTCCATCGTGCCGCCACAGACCATTCCTTCTTCACTCGCTTCATCGGCGGTGAGCGAGAAGTGGTGCAACGCGGCGGCCCCGGAGCGCATTGCGGTTTGCGCCTCGGCCCAGACTTCCGCTTCGATGCAGCCGCCGCCGACCGTTCCCGAAACGTCGCCGTTTTGAAAAAAGATCATCTTTGC
>DASXXL010000412.1:0-3206 GCA_036503085.1 Pyrinomonadaceae bacterium
CTAAACACACTCACGTCCGCAGCGCCGAGCAACCCCGACACGTCAGACACGTGGCCCGCGAAGCGAACCGTGCCGTCGAGTTTGAGATCCGTGGCGAGCGCGGCCAAAGATTCATACGCGCCGTCGCGACGGCCGGCCAACACGAGCAGCGGCGATCGTCCGTTACTTTCAAACTCCGTCACGACCTTGCGCCACGCGTGCAACAAGGTCACGTGATCTTTCAACGCATGAAGATTCGCGACCATACACGCGACGAACGAACGATCGTCAACTGCGAGACGTTCGCGCCACGCGCGCCGGTCCGACTCCGCTGCGGCAGGTTCGATGCCGTTGCGAATTACCGTCACCTTCGCTTCGTCGACGCGGAGTTTTTCGAACAGGAAGCGCGCGCCTCGTTCGGAGTTGGAAATGAAGTGCGTCGTGCGTTTCGCGGCTCGACGCGCGACCCGCGAACCATATGGAACAATCCCCTCATCGCGCTGGTTCCACACACAGGCGCGCGCGCCGGTCCATCGCCAGATCAGACCGCACAAAATATTTGGACCAAGCGTGTACGGCAACAGGAGATCCGGCTTCGTCGCACGTAAAGCGGCGCAGACGCGAACGAGACCACGAGCCTGCGGCAACCGCGCGCCGGTAAACGGAAAAGGCATCATGCGCCACGGCAATCCGTAACGTTCGCACGTCTCAGCGACGGGACCAGTCTTGTTGAATCCCCAAACCTGGACCACCGCCTGCTCGTGCTCCGAAAGATAGCGCGCGAGAATCAGCGCCTGGCGTTCCGCGCCGCCGAGTTCGAGATTTCCCAAAACAAAAACGATTCGGCGACCCTGCAACATCAGCGCACAATGAAGTCGGCGGTCTGGGCGGCGGTCCGGCCGGCGAGAGCGTCGGTGATGACGACTTTCAAATCGTAGCGGCCGGGCGCGAGCGTTTTGAGCGCGAGCTCTTCGCCAAACGGAATCCGCTGCGGGTCTGGACCACCGTTGTTCACTTTACGTGGCGGCGAGCTCAGCACCGGCTGGCCGTCGCGCAGCACGTGCGTCTGCACGGTCAGTTGCGGGTTACCGCCCGAGTCGCGCTTCGCGTTATAGACGAAGATCCAGTAACCGAGCGGCGCGGAGCGCGCGAAACTATGGTCCACACTCAACTGCACCTGCGGACTCGCCGCCGCCTTGCTGCGATCTTCAACAACCTGTCCGCCGAGCAACACGCTGCTCAGCGTGAGCTCGTTGCGCGCCAGATCCGGAATCACGATCCACTGCATCGCACTACCGACGAGCCCTGATTTTTCATCGCGCGCGGCGACGCGAAACTGATAAATGCCGGGCGTGAGCGGCGTGTGATGATTATAAAAAATCCCCTCGTCAGCCTGCCCCGACTGGCGCGGATTGACGTTGAACTCGTTACGAAAGCTTGCGGCGATCTTGCCTTTGTCGTTGAGCACGACGCCAGCGAGTCGAATCGTCGCGGGTTGTGTTCCGTCGGCGCCAAACGTCAGACCACGGGCTGCGATTTCCATTGACGACGTAACCACCAAACCATTCGCGGGCGTGTTCAAGTAAGTCAACGACAACTGCACGGGCAACGCGTGCGCGGGAAAACTATCGACGAGCGCGTCGCGCATTTCGGTGTCCGGCGTCTTTGGTTTCGCAGAATCATTCTTGGCCGCGGTCGCGGGCGCAGGGGTTGGGCCATTGACATAACCGCGCGGCGCACGCACCGACAATTCCGGCTGGCCCGCAACCGAGATCTTCACGTGCCGAAACTTCGTCGCTCGCTCTTCGTCGTTCTCCGGCCGCCAAGCGACGAGGTAGTAATTTGACGTTTCGTCCAAAACATTGGTGAGCCATTTGTCGAAGAAGTTCGTGTTGCGCAACGCGCGCCCGCCGGTGTCAGCGGCGAGTGCGCTCAACGCGTCCTGATAAGTTTCGAGTTCACCAGTCGAAGCGATGTCCAGCCGGCCGCCGCCATCGAACGGTCTTTTGCCGCCGGGATCGACAAACGTGCTGTTGACGAGTCCCTTCGCGTGAATGGTGTAGACCACCACACCTGCGCGTTGTGCGGCGTCGATCACGTGCTCGAGTTTGTCGCGCGTCGCCGCGGCATGTGGACCAGCATCGAGCAGAAAACCATCGGAAACAAAGAAGGCGAGTTTGCGGCCTGGCGCACGCGCCGCCGAATGCATCAGCGACTCGAGCGAGTTGTAAGTATTCTGTGTGATTTGCGCGGCCTGCATCAGCACGGCCCGCGCGCTGTTCTTCACCTGCGTTTCACAGGAGGCGCGCACAACCGCCAGCAGCTGTTTCGCTTTGCGAAACGTCGAAGCGCCTTTCATACACTCTTCGATATAGAAGTTGAGCACTTTGTCGTCGCCCCTGCTCGAGTCGATATGCAGGGCCATGTACTCAGTCATCTTCGTACTGCTGCCGACGCTATAACCCTCCGCGTCGTACTGGCGCGGCAAGAGTCGGGCAAGCGCCGCGTCGAGCACCGCGCGGTTGTTGGTGAACTGTTCGAGAAAACCGATCTGCCCGCTGGCGGAAGCAATCGCCACGTTATCTTTGGAGCTCATCTCGCGCTCGAGAAAGTGTTGCAGCATCATGCGCGTGCGGTTGAGACTGTCGGGTTCGAGATGCAGATCGTCGATGAAGAACACGATCGTGCGGCCGGGAACGGTCGCGGGCGGCAGCGGCGCATTGGAATTAACGCCGAGGCCGCGCGCCGCGAGCTCTCGTTCACGTGGGCTGCCTGACGCGATGCGCTCGAAGAACGCGATCGGCCGCGGCTTGCCGTCGACCGTCAACTCAAACTGCTCGCGTTGCAGACCGTCGACAAAGTTCCCTTTCTTGTCGAGCACCGTGACCGCCGTTTGCACTAGTTCGGTGTTGGTGCGAATGACGTCTTGTGCCGGTTGCGGCGCCGGTTCCTGGGCGTTGGCGGCGATCAAGCTGAGTGTGAGCAGGAGAACGAGGTAAAGAGATTTCATGGTTTGTCCTCGAAGCTGGGACCGCAGGCGTCTCGCCTGCAAATTAAACGTTAGAAGCCCTTCTCGGAAACTTGCAGGCGAGACGCCTGCGGTCCCAGGAAATGCGCTCCCGGGAAGTAGGGCGGATCTGGGACTGGGATGATATTATTAACTCGCCAATGTATCAATATTCCCCTGAACAATACCCGAAAACTCGAACCGAAACAGACTCGATGGG
>DASXXL010000413.1:0-4645 GCA_036503085.1 Pyrinomonadaceae bacterium
CCTGCTTCCGCAACGGTCGCATGAACGAATTGCTGGCGAGGTGGATCAGTTTGTCGAGCAGGTCGACGGTGTGATCGATCAATCGATACGTGCGGCGATGTTGGGGTGAGGGATCGTGGATCCAGAACAACACGATGCCCATCTGGTAAACCCACAGCAGATACGGCAACTCCGCTTTCAAATCTTTCGGAATGCGCGCCTTCGTCGTCTCGACTACTTTCGCAAACAACTCCATGCTCTGCTGCCGCACCGGATCCGATTCGTCCGAAAACGGATTCAACGGACTCTCCGGATGGGCCGCTGTCTTGAACAGCACGCCCGCAAACTGGTGATACGGATTCATGAGATCGATCCGCAGCCGCATCACCGTCAACAGGCGTGCTTTCAACGACTCTTTCTTTTCGAGCGCCGGCAGCGCCGCCGCGAGATGCTCGTCGTGCAGGCGTTGATAGAACGCCTGGATCAAATACTCCTTCGAGTGAAAGTAGTAGTAGGCGTTTCCGAGCGACAGGCCGGCCTTCTCGGCAATCGCGCGCATCGTCGTTTCCTCGTAGCCGCGCTCGCGAAAGATCTCGAGCGCCGTTTCGAGAATGAGCGCCTTGGTCTGATCGCCCTTCTGCGTTTTCGCTGCTTTCTTTTTACGCATCCCTGCCATGGTTAGCTCAAGCCGGTAACCCGGCTGATTTGATATCGATTCTGCGAGATTGCCGAGACGACGCGTTTGGTCGTCGGCAACAGTTCGGGAGCAGCGAGTCGATAAGACCACTCGCGATAACGGGTCAGCGACCAGAGCACCATCAGCCATGCCTTTGGTCCGAAGTAAACAGCGCCGTCGTCGCCAATCACCGTCAGGTCTTTCTTCGTCAGATCGTGATTGAGTTGCGGAAAGCGCCGGCGCGCTTCGTCCGAGACGCACGGTACGAAAGTCAGCTCGACCAGCTTCGACTGCTCCGCGAGCCACTCGTGCGCCCGGCGGCACAACCCGCATTCAGGGTCGTAAAGCACAGTCAGGGCAAACATGGCTTCAAGCCTCCTGCTGAACGGCGGTGAAGGTATCTGGACCAACCGGTGGCTGGTGATTGCGAGTGGTGCTGCGCCGGCGCATGCGGCTGAACACGAACAGGTTGAAGAAGTGCATGCCGCCGAGCACGATCAGCACCATGCCGATCTTCACGGAGAGCGCTTCCATTGCTTCCTGCGCCGTAGCGACGACGTAGCCCAGTTTCAGGGCCATGCTGACGTAGCCGAAGTTGATGAGATAGAAACCGACGACGAGCAGGTGATTGACCGAGTCGGCGAGGGCTTCGTTGCCGTGGAAGACGTCGACCAGAAAGACGCGGCCGTTTTTGTGGAGGGTGCGGGCGACCCAGATCGTCAGGGCGATACTGATCGCCAGGTAAATCAGGTAGGTGCTTATTCCGATTGTCATGATCAGCCTCCTTCAGTGAATGAACGCTGAATTTTGAACGCGTTCAACTGAGAGCAGCCTACGCCTGTTCGGTAGGGGTGTCAAGCAGTTTTTTGAACGAGTTCAAAAACATTGTCGATTGCCGATTGCCAATTGCTGATTTAACAGGCAGGCGGTTGTGGTTCTGCGGGGGAGTCGCGCAGCAGCTAATCGGCAATTGGCAATCGGCAATCGACAATTTTATTGTCCGTTTGCTTACCGTCGTTCAAACTAAGGAGAACCTGATTGGCAGCAGAAGATTTAATCCCGGCGGAGGGCACTATCATCGATAAGCAGCCCAACGCCTTTTTCAAAGTGCGCCTCGATAACAGCGACCACGTCGTGCTCGCCGCCATTTCCGGCAAGATGCGTAAGAACCGCATCCGCATCCTCGTCGGCGATCGCGTCGCCGTCGAAATGTCGCCCTACGACTTGTCTCGCGGCCGGATCACCTACCGGTATAAGTAAGGCCTTAGCCCAAAACAGCGATATCACTCGTTTCCCGTTCGTCCCTGGGACCGCAGGCGTCTCGCCTGCCAGCGCCCGGGTGAGCGTCGTTGTTTGCAGCTTTGCAGCGAGACGCCCGTGGTCCCCGCAGTACTCGTTTTTCGTGACGCTTGCAGGCGAGACGCCTGCGGTCCCAGCCTCACTCGTTTTCCGTGACGCTACCGTGCGGGCGTGGTAGTATGCCTTCGTTATGCACGCCGACGTCGTACTCATACGGCTTTTATTCGCGGCAATACTGATAGCAGCGGGATACATCCTCAAACCAGTGGCCGACAGCCCCTGGCTCTCTGCGGGTGTCGGCGCGCTGATCGCGATCTGCATAATCTTTTTTGAACTACGAATTCGCCGCGCTCCACTCAAAACCCTCATCGGTGCCGCGGTCGGTTCGATACTCGGCATCGTCGGCGCGTATTTAGTCGGCTCGCTGATCAGTTATCAGGAATTTAAAGATCCCGAAGACAAAAAGTTTCTGACGCTCGCGCTGACGTTCTTTATGGCGTACGTCGGCCTTATGGTCGGCGCGGCAAAGGGTGATTTTCTCGATCTGTCTGCGCTCGGCGGCATCTTCAGCGACAAAGTCGCGCGCCGCGATCTGAAGATTCTCGACACGTCGGTGATCATCGACGGCCGCATCGCCGATGTTGCGGAGACTGGTTTTCTTACGGGCACACTGATCATTCCACAGTTCATCCTGCGCGAGCTTCAGCAAGTCGCCGATTCACCTGATTCATCAAAACGACAGCGCGGGCGGCGCGGGCTCGACATGTTGAATCGTTTGCAGAACAACAGTTCGCTCGATATTCAGATCGTCGAAACTGATTTTCCTTCCGTACGGGAAGTCGATCTCAAGTTGATCGAGCTCGGCAAACAGCTCGACGCCGTGATCGTCACGAACGATTTCAACCTCAACAAAGTCTCCCAACTCCGCGGCGTCAGCGTGCTCAACATCAACGAGCTGGCCAACGCGCTCAAGCCGGTCGTGCTGCCGGGCGAAGCGATGCGCGTGTTCATCCTGAAAGAAGGCAAGGAATACAACCAGGGTGTGGCCTATCTAGACGACGGCACGATGGTCGTCGTTGATAACGCGCGCCGGCTCATCGGCAAAAACGCCGACATCGCCGTGACCAGCGTGTTGCAGACCACCGCCGGCAAGATGATCTTCGGGCGTCTTTGGGAAGAGGCCGAGAACGGCCACAACGACATTCACCGCACCAACGGCGGCTCGCGACGACAGATGCGTGAGTCTCGCAGCGGTCCGCATCCGGTGCGTATTACCGACAGCGAACCGATCACCGAGAGCTGATTTCTTCTCTGTGTCTCTGTGCCTGTGTGGTTTGTTAGCTTAACCACAGAGGCACAGAGACACAGAGAAGAGTAAAACACTTCTCAGCGTCCTTACTTTTCATGAACATCGCCATCATTGCCGCCGCCGGAACAGGTTCCCGGATGGCGAGCCGTCGGCCAAAACAGTTTCTGCAACTTGCAGGAACGCCCATAATCTTTCACACTCTCAAACCCTTCGAGCTGTGTGACAGCATCCAGGAAGTGATCGTAGTTTTACCCGCCGAGGAGTCGGCGGAGTTTCTCGCGCAGGCGGGCAAGCGCGGTTTGCGCAAGCTCGCGCGCGTTGTTCCTGGTGGCGCGACGCGAGCTGATTCGGTGAAGCGCGGGCTACAGGCGATTCGGGCGGCGACAGCGGACATCGTCGCGGTGCATGATGGTGTGCGGCCGTTTGTGACAGTCGAGGAGATCGAAGACACGATAGAGGCCGCGCGCCGGGACGGCGCCGCGATTCTCACCACGCGTGCGACGGACACGATCAAACGCGTCGAAGGTGATACCGTGGTGGAGACGTTGGCGCGCCGGAATCTGAGACAGGCGCTCACGCCGCAGTGCTTTCGTTACGAGTTGTTGCGGCGGGCGTACGAACAGGTCGACGTTGCGGATCCGTCACTGACCGACGAGAGCGTGTTGGTCGAACGCCTCGGACACCGCGTCACGGTTGTGGAAGGGAGCCCGAGAAATATTAAGATTACGACTCCCCGCGATCTATTGCTGGCGGAAGCGCTCTTGCAGGAAGAATGATAAGGATCGGGATCGGCAACGACACGCATCGTTTAGTGGCGGGGCGGCCGCTTGTGCTGGGAGGCGTGCACATCGCTTCCGATCGCGGTGCTGAAGGCCACTCGGATGCCGACGCGTTGGCCCATGCGATCGCCGACGCGATTCTCGGCGCGTTGTGCGAAGGGGACATCGGCGTTCACTTTCCCGATCGAGATCCGCATTGGGCCGGCGCGAACAGTTTGGATTTACTTTCGCGTGTGATGTGGCTGGCGAAGGAACGCAGTCTGCACGTGGTGAACGTCGATTCAACGATCTTGCTCGAGACGCCAAAACTCCGGCCGTACGTTGAAGCGATGCGTGAGAACATTGCCAACGTACTCGGAATCGACGCCGGTTGCGTTAGCGTGAAAGCAAAAACAGGAGAAGGACTCGATGCGGTGGGCCAAGGGCTCGCAGTAACTGCTCAGGCCGCTGTGCTGATGGAAAGCAACTAAGGAAGCAGCTTGAGACCACAGGACGTAATACGAAAAAAGCGAGACGGCCAGAGTCTATCGCGTGAAGAGATCGAATTCTTCATCGGCGGCATCACCAACGGCCGCGTCGCCGATTACCAGGTGAGTGCGCTGC
>DASXXL010000414.1:0-4842 GCA_036503085.1 Pyrinomonadaceae bacterium
GAGTGCGCGTGAGATCGTTCATCACCTCGGCGACAGTGAAACCACATCGGCGGGTAGGATTCGACAGTTGTTGGTACAAGACGAGCCGCTGATTCAGGGTTACGACCAGGATCAGTATGCGACCCGGCTGCGTTACAACGAGCGCGACATGGCGCCGGCGCTGGAAGCGTTTCGCTGTGCGCGCGAGACGACGATGCAGTTGTTGCCGACGTTGGCGGAAGATGATTGGCAGCGTGCGGGCACGCACACCGAGAGCGGACGTTACGCTTTGGAAGACTGGCTGCGCATCTATGCGGCACATGCACACAATCACGCTGCGCAAATTCGCCGCTTGCGCGACGCGCTCAACACTTGACACGATTTACAAGGTTAACAAGATGCTTTGAAAGCGGTAACGTGCTTTCTCTTCACCTGCTGGATGCGTTCCTCACGTGCTTTCGACACGTCTTGTCAATTCTGCAATCCTGGCCACACTTAAATCATTAGTGTGTCTTGACAAAGATTTTCGGCGCGAGCACAATCCGGGCTGACTCTACTAAATCTGAATCATCGCTGCTCACGGGCAGCAATCGACATGAGTGCTGCCACTCTGCTGCAAACATCTCTTTCTGATCTCAAGCTGGTACGACGTGGAAAAGTGCGTGATGTTTACGCTGTCGACGATGAGAGTTTATTAATCGTCGCCACCGATCGTATCTCTGCGTTTGACTGCATTCTGCCCACGCCGATTCAACGTAAAGGCGAAGTGTTGACTGCGCTTTCGGAGTTTTGGTTTGAGAAGTTGGGCCACGTCTGCGCCAATCATTTGATCACAGCGAAGATGGAAGAGATGCCGGCCGCAGTGCAGCGACACGCCGATGTTTTGGCTCGGCGTTCAATGCTCGTGCGGCGGGCGGAAGTGTTTCCGGTCGAGTGTGTGGTGCGTGGTTATCTTGTTGGTTCCGGTTGGAAAGATTATTTGCGCACCGGTGAAGTGTGTGGGCACAAGTTGCCGGCCGATTTGCAGGAGTCGGCGAAGTTGCCGGAACCGTTGTTCACGCCTTCGACGAAAGCGGAAGTGGGCCACGACGAAAACATCACTGAAGATCAGGTGCGCGATCTGATCGGTGAAGAGCGAACCGCGCAGTTGCGCGATACGTCGTTGCGACTCTATTCCGAGGCGCACGACTACGCGCGCCAGCGCGACATCATCATCGCGGATACGAAGTTTGAGTTTGGGTTGGACCAGAACGGCGAGTTGTTGTTGGTTGATGAAGTGCTGACGCCGGACTCTTCACGATTCTGGCCGGCTGAGGCTTACGAGCCGGGGCGTTCGCAGCCGTCGTTTGATAAGCAGTTTGTACGCGACTATCTCGAGACACTCGGCTGGAACAAGAAGCCACCGGCGCCGGAGATTCCACCCGAAGTCGCGGCCGCCACCACCGCCCGCTATCTTGAAGCGTACCGCCTCCTAACCGGAAAAGAGCTTTAGCTTTGTGGCCGGAACTGAACAATGCGTGCCCGACTCGAAACTTTGATCGACGAGATGCTTGAGGGACAGATCCTTCTCGACGAGGCACTCTCCGAATTCGAAAAGCTCTACATCAAGAAAGCACTCGCCAAGAACAAACAACACCTCTCAAAAACGGCGGCCATGCTCGGCATCCATCGCAATACCCTCGCCAAACGCGTCTCCGTCTACGACAAACAAGACCGCAACGGCAACGGCTCCCGCCCCACGAAGCGCAACGCGCGTTAGTGCTACGCGCATAGTGCCCTCAACAATTCACCTCCAAACTGAAACCCGCACCCAAACGCAAACCCGCGCCACCTCCGAACGCGAATCCGCGCCAACTCCGAACGCGAACCCGCGCCACCTCCGAACGCGAATCCGCGCCACCTCCGACGTAATCCGCGCCACCAACGCCAGCAATCACGCCTGAACTGTGGAATCTGCCGAGACACAACGCCGAAGGCGTTCGCGAGTAACGATGACGCGCAAACCGTCGGCCTGACAAAATACAACGCCGAAGGCGTTCGCTAATGTCAGCCCAGGGTTGCTTCAACCCTGGGAAATAATTTCCTGAGACAACATAACGCTGGAAGCGTTGGCTATCACACACGCGTGGTACAATTGGCGCACCTAGAAGTCAGAACTAATCAGGAGGCCACCTCACATGGCTCAATCTCTCGCGCGTCTCTGGACGCACCTCATATTCTCAACGAAAGACCGTTTTCCATTTCTAACCGACAAGTCCATCCGCCGCGATTTGCACGCGTATCTCGCGACGATGCTGCGCTCATACGATTGTGAAACGATCATCGTAGGTGGCGTAGAAGACCACACCCACTCTTTGTTCGCGTTATCACGAGTTTATCCAATCGCCACAGTGGTGAAAGAAGTAAAGCGAACATCGTCAGGTTGGGTCAAAGGAACATCACCGAAGTTAACGCAATTTCATTGGCAAGGTGGATACGCCGCGTTTTCGGTGAGTCAATCCAATTTGAAAGAGGTGATCGTGTATATCGAGAACCAGGAAGAACACCATAAACGCGTTACGTTTCAGGATGAATATCGATCGTTTTTGAAAGCGTACGGCGTGGAATATGACGAGCGCTACGTGTGGGACTAGCCAACGCTTTCAGCGTTGGTCCATCCGGGATTATCGCTTCCCCAGGGTTGAAGCAACCCTGGGCTGAAATTAGCGAACGCCTTCGGCGTAGTCATTACTTGAATCAAACATGTTTCAGTCGATGGCGACGCTCGCTAATAGGATATGAGGCTCGCTAAGATCGCCTACTTTAACGCCGATGACTGGTCTAGAGTTAACACAGGTCGCCGATCAAGCGCCGCCTTTAACGCCAACACGGTTGGCTGAGCGAGCGACAGATCTCAAGCTGACACGTGATAAGTGAGCCGAGACACACCCGAGCCATTCCGTCCGGCAAACGGCGTGCGTTCGCATGGTCGCGTGCGGCAACGCTGAACATGCGCGCGGCAACACCGCAAGCGTTCGCGACGGCAACGCGAAGGGTCCGCGTGGTTCCGTGAGGCAATACTGAAGGACTTCGCAGTGCGGCAACACCGAAAGCATGCGTGCAGCAACGCCGAAGTGCTCGCGTAACTCGTATGCGGTAACAGGTGCGACAACCTCCCAAGTGTTCACGGCAGCAAGCCAAGTGTTCGCAGCGGCAAGGTTGCAGGGTTCACGTGGGTGGCGGTCGGCAACGCTTGGAAGCACTTCGTCGGTGGGAATGCCGAAGGCGTTCGCTAATGTCAGCCCCCAGGCTTGCTTCAACCTTGGAAACATCGCAATCCACCCCATACAACGCTGAAAACGTTGCCTACTGAACGTTGCGAATGACCGCACCCTCGCGGAATTTGACAGCGCAGGGGCGGAGGTTCTATTCTTAGCACTCTCAAATATCGAGTGCCAGAATGCCCATGAGGCAGACAGTTTTCATAATTCAAAATCACCAATTTGGCTCGAACAGTTGAAAGGAGACCCAAGGTTATGGCTACGAACATCAGGCCTCTTCACGACCGCGTGATTGTGCGGCGCATTGAAGAAGGCGAGCAGGTCCGGGGCGGCATCATCATCCCCGATACTGCCAAGGAGAAACCCCAGGAAGGCGAAGTTATCGCAGTCGGCGAAGGCAAGTACAAAGATGACGGCAACCGCCAGCCCCTCGACGTGAAGGTGGGCGATCGCGTCCTCTTCGGCAAGTACAGCGGTTCCGAAATCAAAATCGACGGCGAAGAGTTCTTGATTATGCGTGAGGACGAAATCCTCGGCATTCTCGAGCGCGTCGGTGCAGCAGCGGGCGGCGGCTCAAAGAAGAGCAACAAGTAGTTCGCTCCGACTCTCAAAATTTCTAAGCAGGAGAAGAAAGAGAAATGGCTAAGCAAGTAATCCACGGTGAGGAGTCGCGGGCAGCGATCCTGCGTGGAATCAACCAACTCGCCGACGCTGTCAAGATCACCCTCGGCCCGAAAGGCCGCAACGTCGTGATCGACAAAAAATTCGGCTCACCCACCATTACCAAGGACGGCGTTACGGTCGCGAAAGAGATCGAACTGAAAGATTCGCTGGAGAACATGGGCGCACAGATGGTGCGCGAAGTCGCCTCCAAGACCTCTGACGTCGCCGGTGACGGCACGACCACCGCGACCGTTCTCGCACAGGCGATCTTCCGCGAAGGCGTGAAGACTGTCGCGGCCGGCGCGAATCCAATGGCGCTCAAGCGCGGTATCGACAAAGCCGTCGAGCGCGCCACTGAAGAAATCAAGCGGCTCTCGAAACCGGTCAAAGGCGACGCGATCGCCCAGGTCGGAACTGTTTCCGCCAACGGCGATCAGACCATCGGCAACATCATCGCCGAAGCAATGAACAAAGTCGGCAAAGACGGTGTGATCACCGTTGAAGAGTCGCGGACGATGGAAACTGCGCTCGAAGTCGTCGAGGGTATGCAGTTTGACCGCGGTTATCTCAGTCCGTACTTCGTCACCGATCCCGAGCGCATGGAAGCCGTGCTCGAGAACCCACTCATTCTGATCAACGAGAAGAAGATCAGCTCGATGAAGGATCTGCTGCCGATGTTGGAGCAGGTTGCGAAGATGGGCAAACCGATGCTCATCATCGCTGAAGACGTCGAAGGTGAAGCGCTCGCGACCCTCGTGGTCAACAAACTGCGCGGCACGCTGAACGTCGCGGCCGTGAAAGCTCCGGGCTTCGGTGATCGTCGCAAGGCGATGCTCGAAGACATCGCGGTGCTGACGGGCGGTCAGGTGATCAGCGAAGAGCTCGGGCTGAAGCTCGATCAGACGAAGGTGGAGCAGCTCGGCCGCGCGCGTCGCGTGAC
>DASXXL010000415.1:0-4642 GCA_036503085.1 Pyrinomonadaceae bacterium
CCTCTTCCGTATAGGGATCGGCAAGCATTCTCGCGCGGAACTTGTCGAGTTCCCAAACTTCCAAATACGTCAGATATCCGAGCACGGCTACGTCGCCAACCACTTCCGCGCTCTTCCGAAGCAACGGGTGAATCAGCAAGCGTCCCTGGCCATCGATGGTCGCCTGCTGACCGTAATAGTTCGTTCTATCAAGGAACTTTCTGCGTGCGGGATCCATCGATGGCAATAACGAAAGTCGTTGTTCGATCGACTCCCATTCCGGCAGCGGATAAATTCGCACGCAGTCGCCGGTCAGGCTCGTGATATAAAAGTCTTTGCCGTGCTTCTCTTCGATCAGGCGCCGAAACTCGGTCGGCACTTTGAGCCGCCCTTTCGGGTCTATTCGGGCCGTGTAGTTTCCTCGCAGCATAGTTCATGACCTGACGAGAGAGCTTTGGCGGGTGGCCTTTAGGAAAAGTGTTGCTAATGATCGGTGTTGCTACGAGGTTGGACCCACTTCCGACCACTTTTGACCACCCGCAATGGAAAATACGCTTCGCGTAAGGCCCTGTCAATATAGTATTCGCCTCGAAATGTTCGCCTTCTGTTTGCCTGTAGAGCCATCCGCAGATTACGCAGATTAGCTTGGGACTGACATTGACGGTCGTTGATTGTGTTGGGCTGGACCTAATCTGCGTAATCTGTGGATGGTGTTATAGTGGCCCGACACGATGACATCCATTCTCCTCTTTGGCTTGCTGGCCGCCGGCGCGAACGTGATCGGCGGCCTTGTCTTGGTGAAGTCAGGAATCCATCGTTGGGGCGAACGGTTCTTGAAATATCTCGTCGCTCTCGGCGCTGGTTTCATGCTGGCCGCGATCTTCATCGAGATCCTGCCGGAGAGCGTGCGTATCTGGACTGCGAGTACGCACGGCCAAGCGGCGTCGGAAGCGGTGGTCGGCGCAATGACGCTATTGCTCGCCGGCTACCTGCTCATTCAGTTCTTCGAGCACACACTGACTCCGCACTTTCACTTCGGCGCTGAGACGCATCCGGAATCGGTCATGCGCGCTTCGGCGGCTTACACGGCCGCGGGTGGTCTTTGCATTCACACGTTTTTCGACGGTGTTTCGATCGCGTCGGCTTTTTATGTGAGTCCCAAGGTCGGGCTGCTGGTATTCGTCGCGATTCTGCTGCACAAAATACCGGAGGGCTTTACGGTCGCGTCGATCATGCTTGCGTCAGGACGCTCCGCGGAGAAAGCTTTAATCGCCACTGCGGCGATCGGCGCGGCGACACTCGCGGGCGTGATCGCGGTCGCGCTGCTTGACGCGCGTATGACAGATGCAGTTGGATATGCACTCCCCTTCTCGGCCGGCGTCACCCTCTACGTTGCCGCGAGCGATCTAATTCCCGAAGTGAATCATAAAGAAGAAAGAAACCCTACGGTCTCAATTGTCGTTTTTGTAGGCGTTGCGCTTTTTTACCTTCTCCATAAGTTGATAGAAGGTTAGCCCCGACGAGAAGCCCAACGAGAAATTAGTTAATTGCGTTTGCTCTTGAAAAAATCTGACTGGCTGTTGCGCTGCGGCGTGTTGGCGTTGCTCTTCTTACTACTGCCGGCAGCGGCGAAAGCGCAACCCGTACCGCAATCTCCTGTTCCGCTTCCATCACCGTTCACTCCGATTGTCGATTACGCTCACGTCATCGATGCAGACACGCGCGACAAGCTCGGAGCGATCTTCCTGAACCTCAGAGAACGCGCACAGATCGAGTACTCCGTGCTGACTGTCGACACTACCAACGGCCAGGACATTTTCGACTTTGCGATGGCTGTCGCACGTGGTTGGGGTATCGAACCAAAAGGCGGCGAGAAGACGAGTTTCTTTTTGGTAGTGGCGATTCAGGATCGCAAGTACATCACGCTGGTCAGCGATCATCTCGAAGGCGATCTGCCGGACGGTCTCGTGGGCCAGATCGAACGCGAGCGACTCGTTCCCGCGTTCAGGGCGAAGGACTATGGCAAAGGCATCTACGAGACGATCCAAGCTTACGTCGCAACGCTCGGCGAGAAGCGTGGCTTCAGTGTTGAAGGAGTGGACCAGCGTTACGCGTACGGTGGCGGACGTGACGATGGTATTGAAGTTCGCCAGAACTCACGTCTCAGTTTGGGAACGATCTGCTGCGGCGCGATCGTGATCATCTTCATATTGATCGTGCTGTCGTCCGGTTCGCGCGGTGGTGGTGGCCGCCGCGGCGGTTGGGGCGGCGGTGGCGGATGGTGGAAGGCACTGCTGATCGCTAATCTCTTGAGCAACCTCGGCGGCGGCGGTCGCTCGCGAAGCGGTTGGGGCGGCGGTTTTGGCGGCGGTGGTTTCGGTGGTGGCGGTGGCGGATTCGGCGGCGGTGGTGGATTCGGTGGTGGATTTGGCGGCGCGGGCGGTGGCGGCGGAAGTTTCGGCGGCGGCGGCGCCGGTGGAAGTTGGTAGGGCCAAAGATGGATTTGTTAGTATCCGGAGCACACAAAAACTGCGATGGTTAAAACCGTAGTGCAGCAAGCTCTGAACGGACTCGTCGAAGATCTGCGTGCGACACACGGAGACAATCTGGCGTCTGTGGTTCTCTATGGTTCTGCTGCGGCGGGCGACAGCCGCGAGTTGCAGTCAGACTACAACCTGCTCATCGCGCTCAAACGCATCACGCCGGAAGATCTGCGGCTGGCCCAGGCGCCGATGCGCGAGTGGCAACGCCTCGGACATCCGCTGCCCGTCTACTTCACCGTCGAAGAACTCACAGATGCGGCGGACGTATTTCCGATCGAGTTTCACCAGATGGCCAACGCGCGCGCCGTTCTTTACGGTCAGGATCCATTTGAGTTTGTGCAGCTTTCGGATGCGAACCTGCGGCACCAGACGGAGTATGAGCTGCGCAGCAAGTTGATCCAACTCCGCCGTCACTACATTCCCGCGTCTATCTCGATCGAAAAGTTGAGCGACTTGATGAGCGACAGTTTGTCGAGCTTCGCGGTGCTGTTTCGCGCGGTGTTGTTGTTATACGGACAACAAGCGCCGGTAGCGAAAGCGGATGTGGTGCGGGCGACGGCGCAGTTGTTGAAGCTGGATGCGACGCCGTTTGAAAGAATATTTCAGTTTTACGCGACGGGCGCGTTGCCGCGTTCCGAGAAAGAAGCGAACGAACTTTTTGCCGCGTACATGTTTCAAATAGAGCAGGTAGTTGAGGCAGTTGACGAGCTGGAACGGAGGGAAAATTTAAGATGAAGACGAGACGACTCTTGATCCTTTGCGCAGTGGTTGTGGTGGCGTTGAGTGCGAGTGGCTGCGGTTACAACACGCTGACGACGAAGCACGAGAACGTGAAGGCGAAGTGGTCCAACATCGAGACGCAGCTACAACGCCGCAACGATCTCTTGAACAACCTGACGGAGGCGGCAAAGCTGGCAGGCATTCAGGAACAAGAGGTGTTTGGGCGCATCGCGGACGCGCGCTCGCGGCTGCTAAACGCAACCAGCCAGGCGCCGCAGGGCGAAGGCGGCGACCGCACGCCGGAACAGAAGCAAGCTGTTATCGATGCGGCAAACAGTTTCGGCGGGACGATCGGACGCTTGCTGGTCTTGCAGGAGAATTATCCGCAGTTGCAGTCAAACCAGAACTTCCTGAAGTTGCAGGATGAGGTTGCGGGCACGGAAAACCGCATCGCCACGGCGCGCAAGGATTACAACGACGCCGCGCAGGACTACAACACGTCGCGTGCGCGTTTCCCGACGGTGATTTCGGCGAAGCTGTTTGGATTTAAAGAGGAGCCTTACTTCAAAGCGGTCGAAGGAGCGCAGACGCCGCCAAGCATCAACGCTAATTCACTGCGGCAGAATCCAACGAAGTAGAAACTAGAAACCGCGCGAACTGCACATCGCGCAATGATCGCAAGGCTTGCCGCCCGCTTCGAGGCTGCAAGCCTTTTCATTTTGGAAGAAATCGACAAGCTGTGAAACAGTGGCTTCTTCAACGCCGAACCGTTCGACACTCGGATGACTCGCATTCACACCTTCAAGCCACGGCGAATGGACGCGCGGCGCCGAAGCGACCTCCGCTGCACCACCAACACCTGCTCCACCGCCAACACTTCTCGAAGCTACGCCCGATCCAACCTTGGCTTCGATCTGCACCAACTTCTGCTGAAGCTGATCGAGCGTCGCACGCATCGCAGCAAGCTCCGACCCGAGATCTGCTTTATCCCTTTCCTTCGGCGTTGCCGCAGCGCCGTCAACGCGTTTTGCGATCCGCTCCGCTATTTGTCTCGCCTGGTCAGCACTCATAAAAGATCGATCCGATCCACCACTCCCACGATTGCCGAGTCAATCGCCGCTCCCGCTTCACCGGTCGCGGCTGTCGACGCGCTCCAACCTTCCTGCACGATCAGCACCGTATCACCAACGCCCGCATCGACGGAATCGAGCGCGAGCGTTGAGTAGCTCGTCTCGTCGCCTTCGGGCGTGATCTGCTGGCACACCATCACGCGCGCGTTTTCGTAGCGACGGTTCTTCTGCGTCGCGACTACATTCCCAACTACACGCGCCAGAATCATGAGCGTCCTACGTGTGCTTCTGAATCGACAATTCCTACGATCGTGCAATCAGTCGGCGTGT
>DASXXL010000416.1:0-3641 GCA_036503085.1 Pyrinomonadaceae bacterium
AAATCTTCAGCACGAAATCGATCTCGTCACCGCCAACATCGCCGATCGCGAACTGCGCGAAGTCTCACAAACGATCCTCGGCGAGCTCGTCCGTTTCTTCGATTGGCTCGCTCGCATCGAAAACAATCTTCACAAACTCGACACCCTGCTCGAAAGTCTTTCACTCCTCGAAGTGCTTGAATTCGAAGCGCGTTCGCTTGTCGATTACATCGAGGCCAAGGCGCTGAAAGTGGCCCCGGAACACGAACGGCTGCACGACGTCCTCGACGGCATAACTTACGGAATTACTCACGATTTACGGCGTATTTTCGAGCGAGAGCTGGTCCGCGGCGTCACCGAACACTCCACGCCAATCGTCTACGGCAAGATCCTTCACGCGCATGGTCTGTTGAGCAATTGTTTCCAGCAGTCGACGATCACGCTGCTGCAAGTCTTCAATCCGAAGCTCAAAGCCGAGTCGCTTTTCAACGATATCGAAGCGCGGCTCAAACAGTCGCTCGTGCTCTGCAAAGATCTTTCTTCGTTGATGCGTTTCGTGCGGCTCTCGCAGGCTAACTCCGATCCCGACGTGCTGCGTACCGTCGTCGCGCGCATCCTCGAATTTCGCGACGGCAGCATGCATTACCTGATGTACAAAGACTGGCGCGGCTACGAAAGTCTCGCGCTTGAAGTCATCACGGCCATCGAAAACAACCTCGATCCGAAGCCGCTATTGCACAAATTTCTCACGTTCCTGGAAGTGCTTTACGGGCACGTAAAGATGCGAGCGGTGCTGGCGGAAAACTTCCCGTATTCCGGGCACGAGCCGGAGGCGTAAAGCCGCAAACGGCGGGTGAAGTGCCACAAACTGCCACCCCGGCGGTAGCATAAATTGTTAATTGCGTTGGCAGCGCGGACAGTAGTAGGTCGAGCGGCCGCCATGGACCACGCGTTTTATTTTCGTCCCACAATTCACGCACGGCTCGCCTTCGCGTTCGTAGACGCGCCAGAAGCGTTCGGTCGTGCCAAAGTAAACGCTGGCGCCGTCGGCGATATTGATCCGCAACGTCGAACCGGCGTCGATCGCTTCCTGCAATATCTGACGAATCGCGTGAAAGAGTTTTCGCGCGCGCGGCTTCGATAATTTATTCGCCGGCTTCATCGGATTCACGCCGGCGAGAAACAAAGCCTCGACCGCGTAGATGTTTCCCAGCCCGAGCACGCGAGTCTGGTCCAACAACAACTGCTTCAAACTGCGACGCGAGCGCGCGAGTGTTTCGAGGAAGTATTCTTCCGTGAAGTCGTCGGAGAGTGGTTCAGGCGCGAGCGAGGCGAGTTCTTTCGGCAACGAGCCGGCATTACGAATCAGGCGCATACGCCCAAACTGGCGCATGTCGCAAAAAACGAGACGCCGCTCGTCATCGAGATAGAAGACGACGTGCGCGTACGGCGGCAGCGATTCGTCCGTCGTGAGCGAGACAAACTTGCCGGTCATGCGCAGGTGAGTCGTGAGCAGTTTGCCGGACTCGAGTTCGAAAAGAATGTATTTGCCGCGACGGCCGACGCCGGTGATCGTCGTGTCTTTGAGTTGTCGGCCGAAAGCCGCGCGCGAAAGTCCCGACGCAATGCGCTTAAGATTTAGTTCAGCAGCAAGAATACGTCGACCAGTGACGATCGGCCGCAGTGCCCTGACGACGTGTTCAACTTCCGGCAGCTCAGGCATCAGTCCGTGTCATCCGTGTTCACCTGTGGCTAAAACACCGGCGTCGAGCAGCGTGTTCATCTTCTCGACGGACGTCGCTTCGGAATAGATACGCAGCACCGGCTCCGTTCCGGATTGGCGGAACAGCAGCCACGACTCGTCGTCGAAGATCAGCTTCGCGCCGTCCATCGTTTCAACCTTCGTCACTTTGAATCCCGCGAAATCCGCCGGCGGATTTTGCGAGAGCTGCGCCACCAACGCTTGGCCGCGGCTAACCGGCATGTGCAGATCGCGACGGCCGAAGTGAAACTCACCAAACTCGCGATGCAGATCCGCGAGCATCTCCGACGGCGGCTTACCCGCGCTAACAATCGCCTCAAGGAAGAGCAGGGAATTCAACACGCCATCGCGTTCGGGAATGTGTCCCTTGACGCCGATGCCGCCCGACTCCTCCGCGCCCAACAGAATGTCTTCCTTCAACATTAGCTCGGCGATGTATTTGAAACCGATCGGCGTCTCGTAAAGCTTGAGACCCATCGCCTCCGCGATACGTTTCGTCAATACCGACTGCGAAACCGTAACGACCACCGCGCCTGTCATCTTCCGTGCGCGAGCGAGATGCAACAACAACAACGGTACCACGTCGTGCATCGTCATCGTGCGGCCACGTTCGTCAACCGCGCCGACGCGATCAGCATCGCCATCTGTCGCGAGCCCGACCAGCGCGCCCGTCTCGACGACGCGTTCTTTCACTGGCCCGAGGTTCTGATCAATCGGCTCTGGATTCACGCCGCCAAACAGCGGATCGCGAAAATCGCGAATCGTCTCGACCGCCAATGCGCCGCCGCTCAAAAAACTCTCGACCCAACGTCCGGCCGAACCGTGCATCGGATCGACGATCACCTTCCCGCTCGCCTTCCGCAGCTTTTCCAGATCGACGTACCGTCCGATCTGCTCGCGATATCGAGCTACCGACGGTTCGAGCAACGCATGACCATCATCATTGACGTCTGCGCGTTTCGGCGGCGTCGCATCAACCAGTTTCTCGACGTCACGTGTCGTTTCCGGCGGCGCGCTGCCACCCCACGGCGCCTTGATCTTGAACCCGTTGAAATTCGCCGGATTGTGTGACGCGGTGATCATTACGCCGCCAGTCGCGCCGAGATCTTTCACGGCCCACGAAATCAACGGCGTCGGCTGCGCATCGCTGAACAACGCGATTCGAAACCCGTTCGCGACCATCACTTCCGCCGTCCGCGCCGCAAACTTCTCCGACAGAAATCTTCGATCGAATCCAATCACGATAAACGGCTGCGTTCCCGCTGCGGCCTCGCGCGTCACATAATCCGCATACGCCTGTGCCACGCGCTCGACGTTCGCAAACGTAAACTCGCGAGCGATAATCGCGCGCCAGCCGTCAGTCCCAAACTTGATCTCGATCACCGGTGAGTCGCTCACTCCGCGCGACCTCCCGTGATCGTGTAATCAGTCAACGAAGTCTTATCGCCGAGCACCGTGCCTGGTCCAACAACAGCGGCACGGCCGATGTGACAACCACGCCCGGCGATCGCGCCCGTCAACTGCGCCGTCGTGCCGATACGCGTGTGCGGCCAGATCACACAGTTTTCAACACGCGCGCGTTCCTCGACGAAACAACCCTGTCCCAAGACGGAGTTGATGATTTGCGCGCCGGGTTTGATCTGGCAGTCGTCGCCAATCATCGAGAACTCATCAATCTCAGCGACGGTCGCGGCGTCGAAATTTCCGCGACGTTCCTTGATGTGAAAACGCACCACCCGATTCGCGAGCAGATCCGAATGGACGCGCAGATAACGCTCCGGCGTGCCGATGTCGATCCAGTAAGTGCGCGGCGGAATGTGCGCGTAAAAAGGTTCTTTGCGTTTCAGCAAGTCGGGAAACAGGCCGTACTCGAACGAATAGTTTTCGCCGGCGGGCAGGA
>DASXXL010000417.1:0-2649 GCA_036503085.1 Pyrinomonadaceae bacterium
GGTATCGACGAACTACTCGCGCGTGTTCGCGCCTCTCTGCGCCGTGCCGCCACCCTCACCCCCGAACCCGAATCAACCGAGTTGACGGCCGGTGATTTCCACATCGATCTCGAAACGCGCAAAGTCGTCATAGTAGATCGCGAGGTCCACTTGACACCCAAAGAGTTCGATCTTTTGGTCTACTTCGTCAAACACTCGAACAAAGTCCTGACACACCGCACACTTTTGGCTGCAATCTGGGGCGGCAACTACGTCGAACAAAACGAATACCTGCGCGTCTTCGTCGGCAACCTGCGCAAAAAACTCGAACCAGACCCCACCCACCCGCGCTACATCCTCACCGAACCATGGATCGGTTATCGCTTCAGCGCCGAGGGTTAGTTGCGCTCGTCGAGCCCCTATCTTTACGAACTTTTTATACACTCCTTACCCCTTCTTTATTCCCACCGGCGTAGTCTATGAAGGTTGATAACCAGTCGCCGAGGCTGCTCACCGATCGATCGAGAGGAGCAGCGCGGGGGAACCAAAGGTCTCGCAAGTGCGGGACATGGGGCGTATCGTGAAGGCGCACACGTAAACGATCGAGCATCGTGAACGAAGCGTGCCGTAACGTAGGACACTTCCTGGTCCAAGCCCGTCAGCTAACCTCGCAGGCTTTTAGAGGAAGGACACATAATGAACGCCTTATTGCCTGGGCGCGAAGCGTGTGCTTCGCGCCTTTTTAGTTTGCGTATCAGACGCGCCGCCACGGCGGTTCTGAATGATGCGCGGTTAGTAATGTCGGTTTATGTCGCGCACTTTATCGTCTGGCGAGCGCTACGCCGCGGGGGCGAGAAACGACCTGCTTAGTCCGATAAAACGTCTCCTGATCGGCAGGGCGCTCAAGACCGAGCAGGCGGCGCACGAGCGCCTGACGAAAAAGACCGCGCTCGCGGTTTTCTCTTCCGACGCGTTGTCGTCGACTGCGTACGCGACTGAAGAAATTCTGCTCGTGCTTGCGGTCGCGGCTGCGGCGACCAACAGGCAATCGTTTTATTACGTGGTCCCGGTCTCGGTCGGCATCGCGATGCTGCTCGCGATCGTGGCGATCAGTTATCGTCAGACGATTCATGCGTATCCGTCCGGTGGCGGCGCTTACATCGTGGCGAAAGAAAACCTCGGCCAAACGCCCGGGCTCGTCGCGGCCGCGGCGTTGCTGGTGGATTACGTGTTGACGGTTTCGGTGTCGATCGCCGCGGGTGTGGCGGCGATCACTTCCGCGGCGCAGGGAACTCGTTTCGCCGGGCTCATCGATCACAAAGTCATTCTCTGTTTGATCTTCATCTTATTTATCGCGCTCGCAAATCTGCGCGGCGTGCGCGAGTCGGGTGCGCTCTTCGCCACGCCGACCTATCTCTTCGTCGTCAGCTTCATCTTCATGATCGTCTACGGGCTGTTTCACTACTGGATCTACGGCGGGGCTCCGCCCGTGCCGAGTGCCGAACATCTGAAGACTGCTGAAGGCTATCATCTGCAACCGCTCACGACGCTGCTGTTACTCGGCGCGTTTTCAAACGGCTGCACCGCACTCACCGGCATCGAAGCAATCTCGAACGGCGTGCCGGCGTTCAAAAAACCCGAAGCACAAAACGCCGCGACGACGCTCGTATGGATGGCGGTATTGTTGACCACGATGTTTCTCGGCACGAGCGTGATGGCTTATCTGTTTCAAGTGCATCCGCACGAGAACGAGACTGTGATCTCGCAATTCGCGCGCATCATGTTCAGCGGGCGGCTCGGCTGGTTTTACTACGTGGTCCAGGCTTCGACGGCCGCGATTCTCGTACTCGCGGCGAACACTTCGTTCGCGGATTTTCCGCGGCTCTCGTCGTTGCTCGCGCGCGATCGTTTTCTGCCACGACAGTTTGCGAACCGTGGCGACAAACTCGTGTTCTCCAACGGCATCATCATCCTCGCGGTGTTCTCGGGAATACTCGTCGTTGCGTTTGGCGGCGACACGAGCCGTTTGATTCCGCTGTATGCCGTGGGCGTGTTTCTCTCGTTCACGTTATCGCAGCTCGGAATGGTGCGGCGCTGGTACCGGACGAAGAGCGCGCGCTGGAAAAAGTCGATCGTTATCAACGCGATCGGCGCGATGGCGACATTCATCGTGCTGTGCGTTTTCATCGCCACGAAGTTCATTCATGGCGCGTGGATCGTGGTCGTGGTGATTCCGTTGCTGGTGCTCTTGTTTCGTGAAATTCACGAACACTATGTCGACGTGGCGAAGCAGCTCTCGATGAATGGCCTAAGCGAACTACGGCCGATTCGGCACAGTGTCGTCGTGCCGATCTCTGGGCTGCATCGCGGCGTCATTACGGCGTTGGAGTATGCGAAGTCGATTTCGCGCGACAACCACGTGACGGCGGTTTATGTCGACTTCGAAGAAGAGGCGACGGCGAAGTTACGCGAGAAGTGGGAACGTTGGGGCGCGGGTATCAAGCTTGTCGTACTGCCGTCGCCATATCGCGAGTTGACGCGGCCGTTGTTGAAATACATCAAGCGGCTCGAGCAACAGGAGCGCGACGACGTGATCACGGTGGTGCTGCCGGAGTTTATTCCGGCGAAGTGGTGGCAGCACATTTTGCACAACCAGAGCTCGCTGTTGCT
>DASXXL010000418.1:0-4009 GCA_036503085.1 Pyrinomonadaceae bacterium
CGCCTGATACCGGCGGCGATGTTGATTTCACTTTTGCGGGCTTGTTGATTGAGTGAGATTTCCAGCCGGTGCATCTTTGGGTCCTTTGCGGTTCTTTGCGTGAACCTGTTCGGAGAGCATTTTCACGCAAAGGCGCAAAGAATCGCAAAGGATTTAAAAAGCGAATGGGCGCGACATACGTGGGAGTGCGTCGCGCCCATCCATATTCGTGGTTACTGTCCTCACCCCAGCAACCACTTGAGACGGAGGATCCACCAACCGTCTCTCTTGCCCCGCAATATACACCGCAACGCTTGTGCCGTGCAACAGTCTTTTTTGAGATGGTCGAACTAACTCAGAATCCCGTGGAAATCGCGCATTCGAGCCGAGCGAAAGCGCCTTGGACCCTCGACTCGCGCCGCGAACGATGTAGATTTTTCGCGGGCCGCCGTGTAGAAATTTCAGGCTCAGGCCCCGATCGCGCGTTTGATCGCCGCCGCGATCCGTTCCGCATAGCCCTCGATTTCAAACTGGCTCTCGCCCTCGATCATGACCCGGGCCAGCCGCTCTGTGCCCGAATAGCGGAGCAGCAGACGGCCTTTGTGCGAGAGCCGTTCCTCGACGTTTTTTACTTCGGCTTGGACCGCCGGCAGCTCGGCAAAGGGGACTTTCTCGCGGACGCGGACGTTTACGAGAATCTGCGGGTATTGCTGAAAGCCTTGCGTCGCTTGCGCCAGCGTCTTGTCGGTTTCACGCAAGGCGCGTAGCAGGCTGACCGCGGTGATCATGCCATCGCCCGCAAGGCTCAACTCCGGCATGATGATGTGGCCTGACTGTTCGCCGCCGAGACTCGCGCCGAGCTTTAACAGTTCATCGAGGACGTACTTGTCGCCGACGTCAGTGCGGACCAAACGAATGCCGGCGGCACGCAAGGCGATTTCGAGACCGATGTTGCTCATGACTGTCGCGACGACCGTGTCGTCTTTTAGCTTTCCGTGGTCGCGGAGATAGTTTGCGAGCACCCAGAGTGTTGCGTCGCCGTCGACAAAGCCGCCGTTTTCGTCGACGAAGAGCGAGCGATCGGCGTCACCGTCGAAGGCGACGCCGAGATCGGCTTTTTCTTTTTTGACGGCTTCGATGAGAGAGTCGATGTGAAGCGAACCGGAGTTCAGGTTAATGTTTCGGCCGTCGGGGTTGGCGTTGATCGCGCTGACGCGCGCGCCGAGAGTTTCGAAGAGTTGCGGAGCGAAGTTGGTGCTGGCGCCGTTGGCGCAGTCGACGACGATCGTCAGGCCTTGAAGTGATAATCCGTTACCGATGTCCTTTGTGAGGAAGTTCAGGTAGTCGTTGCGTGCGCTGGCTGCGGCCGTGAGGGAGGGACTTAATCCAGATTTCAATCCGGATTTTAGATCGGGCTTTGATCCCCGTTCTATATCACGTTCGATTTGACGCTCTAGTGTGTCGTCGATCTTCTGGCCTGTTGGAGAAAAGATTTTAATCCCGTTGTCCTGATATGGATTGTGGGAAGCGCTGATGACGACGCCGGCGCTCGCCTCGTATTTGCGTGTGAGAAACGCCACGCCTGGCGTTGTGATTACGCCCGCTGAAAGGCATTCAACGCCAGCCTGAGACGCGCCGTCGATCAGAGCCTGCTCGAGCCACTCGCCTGACTCGCGCGTGTCGCGGCCAATAATGATTACGGGTTTAGCGATCGTTTCTGCGAGATGACGTGCTAAAGAAAAACCGATCGTTTTGACAGTGGCGGCATCGAGTGGAAAACGTCCGGCCTCGCCGCGAATGCCGTCAGTTCCAAAAAGAGCCTTCATTTAAGGGATGATGAACCTGCTGGGTTGAATTGACTTCAAGAAAACTTTTCCGTTCAGCGCCGGCGGCAACTGAATTCGTGGTCCACTGCTTCCGTCAACGAGAACTTTGAGTTCCTCAGCCTTCAACGTATCCAACAGACTCGCTGGACCAAGCAGCGTCACCGACGCACTCGACGGCTGCACGCGCGCACCGTCCGTTCCGCTTGCACTAACTCCCGAAAAACTTTTTTCCGCGCGGTGCTCGCCGATCTCTACTTCCACATTTACCACCGGATCGAGCACGTCGATCTTCGGATCCGGCACATCAACCGCGACATTCGTCGCCGTAAAACTCTCTTTGTGTCCCGAAATCCAAATACTCTCGGTCGGCACGCGTTGCAACGCCGCGACGCGACTCTCCGGACCGCGCAACGTCACCGTCTCCCGGCTCGGCCGCGCCGAATAAACGTCGTAACCATCGGCTGGTTTACCCTCGAGCTTCGCGTCGAGCGGGACCTGCCGCTCGACGATTGCTTCGAGTCGAACGGGAATCGCACTCGGTTGAAAACCATCAACCTTCACGCCCTGCGGCAACGATATCTGCGCCTTGTCGGCGAGCCGCAACACACGCTCGCCCGCGCGCTGATCGCTGATGTCAACTGTCGCCACCAGATCGAGCGACGTCAAATCGTCAAGCTTGGTTCTGCTGCCGGTAAGCATCACGTCGACGGTGCGCGGCGGATCGTTGCTGATCTCGAGTGCGGGCGGCCGGATGAAATTGAGTTGTACGTTTAGGTGCGCTGTTACCGGCTGATTTTGCCCAGTCACGAGCAACCAAAGCACGAGCGCGATCGCGAGCGAGAGCAGTTTCAAACTCCAGTCTTCAATGAAAAGCTTGCGCAGCAGTTTCTCGACACGACTGGGTGGCGCCGGCGCGGCGCTCGGTGTCTCGGTGATTTCGTCAACGTCCTGAAACGGCATAACTCACACGGGCGCGATCTCTTCCGCGTCCGACTCGGCAGCTTTCTGCGGCGCTTCTTTTTCTTTCTTTGGCGGCGCCACGCCCAACGCTTCGAAGATCGCTTCGCGGAGCTTCGTGGCGTCGAGCCCGCGTTTGATGTCGCCTCGTTGCACAAACGAGAGCAGTCCTGTTTCTTCAGAGACGACGACCGCGACCGCATCGGTGTCTTCAGTCACGCCGATCGCCGCCCGATGACGCGTGCCGAGATCTCGCGACAGACGCGGATTCAGTGTTAACGGCAAAAAGCAGGACGCCGCTGCGATCCGATGGCGTCTCACGACGACTGCGCCATCGTGCAGCGGACTCGCCGTGTTGAAAATACTCAGAAGCAGGTCGTAACTGAGTTCCGCGTCGAGTTGCACGCCGCCATCGATCACGTTTTTCAAACCGACGTTGCGTTCGATCACGATTAGCGCGCCGGTTTTCGTTGAAGCGAGCGTCGTCGCGGCGAGGATCACCTCGTCGTAGACGCCTTCGCCAAATTGTCCGCGGTGTTGTCGCGAAAACGGCATCCGAAAACGATTGCCGAACGTAATCAACGCCTGCCGAATTTCCGACTGGAACAACACGATGATCGCGATACCGATGTAGAGCAGCCCGTTGCTGAGCACAAACTCCAGCGTCGCGAGATCTTGTTTGACGGAAAGCCAGTAGAGAAAAACGATGGCGGCGAGGCCGGCGGCCATGGGCGCGGCGCGAGTACCGCGCAGGAGTTTCAAAACCGCATACACAAGCAAAAAGACAAGCACGATGTCCGCGATATTGCGCGGCTCAGCGGCTCGTCTCAGATACTCCGTGTATGGCAGTAGTAATAACATCTCGTGCTATCAATCTTGTGGGTACCCGATGCTTGGCGTCGCGACAGCAACTCTAGTTTCTCCACACTATTCGAAATTCAACTTCTGCTTCACGCAATGTAGCCGGCGACTGGCCGATCAACGTCAACCAGGTCGCCGCGCGCGGCTTCGAGAAAGATCATTTCGACTTTCGGCTCCGCGCGCTTGATGCGATCTTCGATCTCCGCGATCGACTTTTCAATGTCGCCTGTGACCAGGTTCGGCCGCAGTTGCACGTGCGCGTTGATCAAGATCTGTTTCGGCGCCAGATGCATCGTTAATAATTCGACCACTCGTTCGACGTTCGGGTGGCTCTCGATTGCGTGTTTGATCGCCGCCACTTCATCCTTGTTGGCCGCTTCGCCGAG
>DASXXL010000419.1:0-2630 GCA_036503085.1 Pyrinomonadaceae bacterium
CGACGATCTGATCTTTCAGCTTGAAAGCGGCTTTGGGTTGTTGCGCGTGCTGGCGGTGGAAGGTGAAGGCGCGGGCACGGTGTGGCATCTGCTCGCTTACGACGATTTCTTTCCGAATGTAGAATCGGCCGAAGCCGCGCTCGCTGGTCCAACGCAGTTGCCGGTGCGCAAAGCGCACATGGCGCTCACGAATCGTGCGTTTGAACGCACGCCGGCGGCGCGGCTCGGCAATCGTCCTGTTACCGACACGGAGTTGATCGAATATCGCAAGTGGCTCGACAGCGATCGAGTTGTCTCCGATCGCTCAGCGCTGCTGATGCTTGGAATCCGCTAATAACTGGTCCTGCTCTTAATTTACGATCGGTATCCGCTACATGACTCATCGCCTATCACGCTGCTTACAATCGGTTTTTCTTTTATTGGCTTTGATTCCCTGCACTGTGTCGTACGCCGTGCGGGTCGAACGATCAGTGGACACGTGGCAGCCGAAGCACTACGCCGTAGATATCGCGCTCGACGATCAACTCTCCGAGATCTCTTCCGCAACCGCACGCATCGACGTCCTGATTCTCAAACCAACATCGCTGATCGATCTCGACTTCGGCGAACTAACAGTTGACTCCGTCACGCTCGACGCCAAAACCGTTTCATTCACACACAACGACGGTTCACTTCGCGTTAGCTTACCGCAACGCACCGCGGCCGGCGCGCGTCTGACATTGACGGTTCAATACCACGGCAAACCGAAAGACGGTCTGATCCTAACCGCCGACAAAGACGGCAAACCTTCCGCGATTGGCGACAACTGGCCCAACCGCGTGCATCACTGGATTCCAACCCTGGACCACCCGTCGGCGAAGGCCACCGTGACCTTCAACATCACCGCGCCGATCGCTGATGAAGTCGTCGCCAACGGCCGCTTAGACCGAGTGACGACCAGCGGCACGCATCGCATCTGGACTTACACTGAAGGCGTGCCGATTCCGCCTTACTGCATGATCATCGGCGTGGGCCAGTTCGCGCGCTTCGAACCAACTGAACGCACTGCGACGCCGCTCTCGTACTACGTGCCGCACGTCGATGCGTCGGTGGCAATGAAAGGTTTCGCGCCTTCGATTCCGACGGTCGCCTTCTTCAGCGAGACGATCGCGCCATATCCATACGAGAAGCTCGCGTTGATTGTCGGGGCGACGCGTTTTGGCGGCATGGAAAACTCGAGTGCGATCGTGTTCACGAGCACGTTGTTCACGCCGCGGTCGGCGGCAAAGATGAGCAATACATTTGGCATTCCGATTAGCACGACCGCCGTGATCGCGCACGAGATCGCGCACCAATGGTTTGGCGATTCGGTGACGGAGTCGACGTGGTCCGACTTGTGGTTGAGCGAAGGCTTCGCGACGTACTTCGCGGGATTGTTTTTGCAGCGATACGAGAGTGAGGAAGCGTTTCAAGCGTACATGAAAGACGCGGCCGAGAGAGCGTTTGGTTACGAAAAGACGACGCGGACGCCGATCTTCGATCGCGATACCGAAGACCTGATGAAGCTACTGAACGCGAACAACTATCAAAAGGGCGCTTGGGTGTTGCACATGCTGCGTTCGCGTTTGGGCGACGACGCTTTTTTCCGCGGCCTGCGCGCTTACTACCACGAGCATGCAAACGCGAACGCTTCTACAGAAGACCTCCGCGCCGCGCTCGAAAAATCCTCGCGCACTGATCTGCGCGCGTTCTTCGCGCGTTGGGTTTACGACAGCGGTCACCCGCAGTATGAGTTGTCGTGGGAGTGGGTGCGGAATCGGGAGTTGCGGCTAACGCTCAAACAACTTCAACCTGGCAACGCGTTTCTCGATCCCGTTCCCCTTGTAATCCGCACCGCCTCGGGCTCTCGCGATCTCGTTTTCACACCAACGGCGAAAGCAACGACGCAGACTCTTCAGCTAAACGACAAACCCGCCGCGATTGAACTCGACCCGCGCAACACACTGCTAAAAGAAGCAAAGGTTCTCAATCCCTGATCACCCGTGCACTTTCGCGTTCATCTGTGGGTCCATTGTTAATCTGTGGCTCCCCTGTTCATCTGGAGGTTGCGTGTTCATCTGTGGCTCGCGTGTTCATTTGTGGGTCGTTTGACACTCACGGTCTGCTTCCCTATCATCCACCAACGTCGGGGCGTGGCTCAGCCTGGTAGAGCGCACGGTTCGGGACCGTGAGGTCGGAGGTTCGAATCCTCTCGCCCCGACCAATCAATTCAAGCACTTACGGGCAGCGCATGCTGCCCGTTTCCGTTCGAGGTGGGGACTCTTGCGTCGGTCCAGTTTTGAAGCTGCACAACCTTACCGTTCCCCACTGCAGTTTGCGTGAGCCGGTCTGTAGATCAACCAACACGATCGAACGAAGGTGCTTCGGCGTGTGTGAAGTACGTCAAGCAACCGTCTTTCTTCCGCCTCGGTCAAATATCGGCAGTACCTCATCAATTCTTTAACTGTAATACGACATGTCATCAAGGACCCAAAACATTTGGACGGCGAAATTGATGAAATCCTTGCTCACTCAGAAGTGATTACGGTGCTCAGAGACAAACCTGAGCAAGAGCTTATTGGTTGTAGTAAACGAATCTAAGCATGCCGCAA
>DASXXL010000420.1:0-2056 GCA_036503085.1 Pyrinomonadaceae bacterium
TGTTGCGCAAAAGAGAGCGGCATCGTATTCCCTTCGCGCACGGCCCGCTCCACTCGCTTCGTTTTGGGCGGCAGCCCAGCTTCCGTTTCCAACCGCTCTTCGATCGTCTCCGCCAACTCTCCAACTGTCGGCCGCTCGAACAAACTCCGTAAAGCAATTTCGATCCCGAACGCTTCCCGCACCCGCGACATCACCTGCGTCGCCAACAACGAGTGACCGCCCAACTCGAAAAAGTTATCGTTCACGCCGACTCTCACTCCGCCCAGCACGTCGGACCAGATCGAGACAAGCATCTCTTCCACACCATTGCGTGGCGCCAGGAATGCTTCGGCGAGTGCCGGACGTTCCCAATCCGCCGCCGGTAACGCGCGCCGATCAACCTTGCCGCTGTTGGTCAAAGGAAACGCGTCGAGCAGCAGGAAGAGAGAAGGAATCATGTACTCGGGCAGTTTGTGCTTGAGATGTCCACGCAGTTCCAGGCTGGTCGGCGGCGCGAAGAGTTGCGCCGCGATGATGTAAGCCACCAGTCGTTTCCTGCCCGCCTTGTCTTCAATCACCGTCACTGCCGCCTGCTTCACCGCAGCGTGCTGTTTCAAGACCGCTTCGATCTCGCCCACCTCGACACGAAAGCCGCGCAGCTTCACTTGCAAATCGCGCCGTCCGGCATACTCGAGCACTCCGTCGACGGAGTAGCGTGCAAGATCGCCGGTTCGGTAGAGTCGTTCGCCGTCATGGCTGAACGGATGAGGCACAAATCTCTCCGCGGTCGGGCCGGGACGATGCAAATAACCGCGCGCGAGCTGCGCGCCGCCGATGTACAACTCACCCATGACGCCGATAGGGACCGGCTGGAGGCTATCGTCAAGCACATAGACCTGCATGTTAGCGATGGGCTTACCGATGCGCGGCAACCTGGGCCATGAATCTGCGTCGCCTTCGAGCCGCAACATCGTTGCGAGGTGCGTCTCAGTTGGACCGTAATGATTGTCGAGCGTGCAACCGTCGAGTCTTTGAAACAGACGCGCGATCTGCGGCGTGATCTTCAACTGCTCGCCGGCGGTGATGATCTGGCGCAAACTCGCAGGCACGCGCTCCTCGCGATCTGCCTCTTCGGCCAGGAATTGCAAAGCGACAACCGGAATGAACAGCCTTTCCACACGCTGCTCCGTAATCACTCGCAGCAACTCTCTCGCGTCGCGTCGCGCATCCTCGCGCAGCAGCACGAGCGAGCCGCCGCCACCGAGGGTCGAGAAAATTTCCTGAAATGAAACGTCAAAACTGGGCGACGCGAATTGCAGCGTGCGCAAACGTTCTGCAGAGCTCTGAGCCTGGAAGTTGATTAGATTGACCGCGCCGCGATGAGGCATCACGACTGCTTTCGGTCTGCCCGTCGAGCCGGAAGTGTAGATGACGTAGGCCGCGTTGTCGGGAGTCGTAAGGTTTTCAGGATCTGCCGCGCTCTCTTGTTCGATCGCTTCCCAATCCGCATCGAGACGGACGACGAACGCACTTTGATCCGGCAGACGCTGGACCAGGCGCTGCTGCGTCAGGACCACGCGCGCACCCGCATCTGCAAGCATGAAGGCGAGGCGCTCCTGCGGGAGTTCGGGATCGAGCGGCATGTATGCGCCGCCCGCTTTCAGAATTGCGATGAGGCTGACAATCATCTCCGGCGAGCGTTCGAGCATCACCCCGATTACCGACTCCGGTGTTGTTCCGAGCGCACGCAGACGGTGCGCGAGTTTGTTGGCGCGTTCGTTCAACTCGCGATAGTTCAAATGCTGCTTCTCAAAGAGAACCGCGAGAGCGTCGGGTTGGTGGTCCACCTGCTGTGCGAATAGCTCATGCACGCATAAGTCGCGGGGAAACTGCTCGGCAGTCGCGTTCCATTCAACGAGTAGTTGACGGCGTTCCGCCGGCGGCAGCAACGGCAAGTGGGTAACGTGTTCGTCGGGGTTCGTAGCGATGCCTGCGAGCAGCGTCTCGAAATGTTTGAGCAGGCGCAGGATGGTTGGTTCATCGAACAGGTCGGTACTGTATTCGCAGACACCTTCCA
>DASXXL010000421.1:0-5686 GCA_036503085.1 Pyrinomonadaceae bacterium
GGCCGCCACTTGTTCGACTTCGTGCGAACAACCGATTCTTTCAATTCGATCTCGATTTGTAAACCGGGCAGGTTTGCCGCGATCGTGTCGCGAATAATACGCAAACTGTCATCGTCAAAGCCTTGCGCGGGCACGAGCTGGAACTGCACCGAATAGTCCGCGCGCTGTAAAAACTGAAACTCGCGCACGGGAAAATCTTTCAGCAAATGCGGCAGTTGCTGACCCGCAATCCAGCCGCCGTTCGGCAACAAAACCCGATCGAGAAGACGTCCCATCACGTCTGGCAAAACAAACGTCGGATGCCCGGGCCGGCTCTCGGCCGCGAAACAACCGATGTCGCCGACTTCGTAGCGCAACATCGGCATCACGTCCGCTTGCAGTTTGGTGACGAGAATCGGCGACTCGGCGTCCGTTGTTTGCGGCTCGATCATCACGTTGGCCCAATCGAGCGTGTACGCGAGCGACTCTTCCGGCCGCAACTGCACGCCGATACACTGCGCATCGCGCGAGCCGTACCGCTCGTGCACCGGCCGGCCAAACGCCTCTTCAATCATGCGACGATGCCTGGACCAAAGTTTCTCCGCGCCGGTGATGCAGCAGCGCGTCGGATAATTTGGTTTGTAGTTGTTTGCGAGTATGTGCTCGGCCAGATGGCCCAACGCGCTCGCGTAGGCAATGATGCACGCCGGACGAAAGCGTTCCATTTCGTGGTGATACTCGTCGAGGACCGCCGGCGAAAGGCGCATCGAGTCAAACCAGCGCTGGTTTGCCGCGAACGCCTGGTAACGCTCACGCAATGTTTCGGCCTTTTTCGGATCGAGATGATGGCCCCAGAGCAAAGCGGTCCGGCTACCTTCACGAACGCCGAGTATTTCAAAAAAGCGTTCCATGCCGCTGTCGCGCCAGCCGCGCTCGTTTGGTCCTAACCAGATCTCGGTGGGAACGCCGGTCGAGCCGCCGGTCGCGTCTTTCGATTGTTGCTCTTTGGGAACGACGGAAGATCGCAGTCTTGGTCCAGCTTCGTGAACGTCTTCGCGTCGCAGGACCGGAAGCTGTGCGTAGTCGTCGAAACTGAAGTCGACGTGTGGATCGAAGCCTAGACGATCGAAGAGCTCGCGATAATAAACGGTTTCGTCGTACGCCTTGCGCACGATCTCGCGGAGACGCTGCAACGTCCACTCAATACGGCGCTGTTCGTCCCAACCCCAGGCATCGCGGCGGAAGCGCAGACCTTCGGCAAAGGCTTGTTGCGTCGGTCTGGTGGCGGAGCGCTTGGACCGCTGCAAACGCGAGAAAGGCGTCAGCACATGCAGCGACAAGTTATCGTGTAATCCACCAATCAGATCCATCGTGCACCTGAGGGAAAATGATCTTTCGAGCTAAGAATGACTCGGTTGCGAAACTGGAAGGGCGGCGCCGCTGCTGACTTCTTCTTTCTTCTCCTTAGCAAACGGGTGCTCCCAAAAACCAGGTTTGTAACCTTCTTGCGGGGGGAATTTCACAAGGTAGATTCGATGGAGGCAAACCGCGTAACCGACCAGATAATAGACGTACCACTGATAAGCCACAGGGCCGAAGAAACTCGCGACCATGTAGCCGACCAGCGCGCCTTGTAACCCTATCGCCAGGTAATAAAACCTTCTCTGCTCGGGCTTCTCGTAACTCTGGTTTTCGATCAAGCGCAGCCGGCGCAGCGGATAGATCAGAAAGATCAGGTAAACGACGAACGCCCATATGCCCATCTCGGACGAAACCTGCGTGTAGGCATTATGCGTCTCGAGTTCGCGCGGAGACTTATGGTGAAAGTTCCCGATGCCGACTCCAAACAACGGGTAACGAAGCGTGACCCAGATCGAGCGCTTCAACACTTCCGTTCGCTGACTCGACGAACCGGTCACATCGGCCGCGGAGTTGAAGACGGTCGCCAGCCGCCCCGAGTAAGCGCCGGGCGCGGCCGCCATGAATATGAGCACGGCAAAAACGAGCGCGCCCGTCGTCGCCACGCGATTCTTTCTTCCCAACCGGCGCACAAGGATTAAGGCAGCGGCCACAAGACCGATAAAACCGCCACGCGAAAACGTCACGACCACCGCAGCAACCATGATCCCGACGGCGCCGAAATAGACCAGCTTTCGCGGCAGACCCCGCTTATAAAGTGCCAACGCAATCGCGATCGGGATCATCGAGACGAGGTGCAACGCGAGGTCGTTCGAATTCTCAAACAGGCCCTTTATTCGGCCGGCGATGCGCAAGTTGTGGTTCTCGATCGCGCCCACCACAAACACGCCATGACGATAATCGTTGATGGCGCTCACGCTGAGATAAATGCTGACTGCAAGAATCAGCAGCAGCAAAAGTCGCAGCCGCATTTCGGTGCGCACGACGTTGACGAAGACGATGAAAATGATGATCGTCTTCAACAGCATATCGTTGAAAACTTTCCACGCCTCGCCGGGATCGACGGCCATCGGCATCGACAGCAGTGCGGCCAGGCCGAGCAACAGGACCATGTTGATTTCGCGTGGACGAGCGGTGAGATTTCCTTCGAGCCCGAGTTGGCTAACCGCATAGACGATTAGCGTCACGAGGCCGGTGTAAAAGGCCATCTGCGTTAAAGACGAAAGCCCGGGGAAAAACTCGTAAGGTCTGACGTAAAGAACTACGCTGAAGACAAAGAGCCAGAAGTAACTCAGCGAATGACCGCGGCGCGAGAGTATTTCGAATGCGTCTATCTGCCGCGCCGAACCGATACCGATCACCGCCGCACGGTCGGTTTTTGCAGTGAACTCCTCGTCTGCGGATGCTTCGGCCTGCGGTCTTGCCGGCCATTCCTCGACCTGAGCGCCGCTCTGTTCAGCGTGACGCCTGCGGATCGGAAACACACCTTCGTAATCCAGGGCCTCGGGTTTCGATGGCATAGCGGTCAAACAACAACTTCAATTACACGTAAGCAACGACGCAGTAGAGCTTGCCGACGACAGAGATCTCCCAACGACTGAAACCGGCATCTTTCAAAAGTCGGTCGAGTCGCGGCCGGCTGTAGAAGAAAACATCGCAACCCTTGCGCGCGAGTCGCGCTTTGCGCACGGGCGCGCGCCACGTCCAAAGTCGCGGAAACGATCCGATCACTTTGTCAGTCGAAACTTCCCGCATCTTCTTCAACACCGGCAACGGATTGCTGATGTAATCAAACAGCCCGATGCCGAAGCTCACGTCAAACTTCTCGTCGGTTTTCCAGTCGAGCAGATCGGTTTGAATGAACGTCGTCGTGTCCGCCAGGTTTTGCTCCTCCGCGTACCGGCGACAGAGGCCAACCATCACTTCGGCAATGTCCAGACCGACGACCTTTCTCGCGCCTTTGCGCGCGAGTTCGAGCGAATAGAGCGCGTTGCCGCAGCCGACGTCGAGAAACGTCCGGCCTCTGATCGGCTCGCAGTTTTTAATCGTGAACGTAAACCGCTCGTACATGTCCTTGCGGAAGATCTGATCGAGCGTGTTCGCAAAACGCGATTTACGATGTGTGTAGATACTCTGGAAGGCATCGGCCTCGTTATTCCAAAAGGCTCTCTGCGCCTGAATCTCGTTACTCAAAGCTGAAGCACCTCTCTCACGGTTGTAAATTCGAAATCGTCCAGCAGCCGGCTCAAGCGCCGTTCAGTTTGATCTAAATTGCGATAGTGGCGGAACTTCTGCGTTGCGGACAGATTTTTTATGCGCGGCTGCTCGGGATCGAGTTCCCACGGATGCAGGTAGAACACCGCCGAGCGGCCTTGCGCGTTGACCTTGCGCATGCAGAAGCGAGTGTAGGCGTACGGGAACAGCCGGAAGTAACCGCCGCCGGAAAAGGGAAAGCGACGGCCGAAAAGCTCCAGTACACTCATCGGAAACTCGTAAAGCTTGTCGGTGATCTTGTAGGGAACGAGCGGCGCGTCCGCGATGCCGTAGTCGGGATGAAAGCCGACGGGAAACACTGACGAGTCGTAACGAAAGCCGTACTTCTCGAGTGTCGGCAGCGCCCAGTCTTTCGTCGAGTTCACCATCGAAAATGATGGCGCGCGAAAACCAAGCGGCGTCGACTTCACGCCCGCTTTCGCAATCGCTTCGAGTGCTTTGTCGAGGTCGGCGTCAAACTCTTTGGGCGTGATCTCGGTCAGCAACAGGTGGTTGTAACCGTGTACGCCGATCTCATGGCCGCGCGCTTCGACTTCGCGAATCAAATCCGGCGCGCGTTCGGCCACCCAGCCGAGAATGAAAAACGTCGCCTTCACTTTCCGCTGGTCCAACAAGTCGAGAATGCGCATCGTGTTGTTGCGCACTCGCAGATCGCATTTGTCCCAATCGTCGCGCTTGATCGCCTGCGCGAGGTTGTGCACGCAAAACCAGTCTTCCAAATCTATCGACAGTGCATTCTTCATTACAGATTCTATTCGCGGCTCGGCTCCCAACGCGCGTAGCGTTCGCCGCTCAAAAACTTCACGAAGGCAATCAACGACGCCAGATTCGTGATCACAAAATATTGCGGCAACGCCAAATAACGAACGTTCAGACCCAACCTCTCCAATGCTGACGAGACCAGCGCCGCCAGATAAAAACAGACTTGCAGCCCAAAGAGCACCGCATAAAACGGGCTGCGGGGAGCGAGAAAAGCCGTGGACACAAAGATCGCAATCAGGCAGACCGGAACCAAATACCGCATCAGCTTATGCGACCATAATTGAATCGCATAAAAGCCGCTTCTGAATGGATTCAGCACAGTTCGATTGCGCCACAGGTCAGCAAAAGTCTGGGAGATAATGCGGACCCGGGCCGCTAATTCCTTGCGTGCTTGCCGGTTTGGCTCCTCGATACAGACGGCCTCTGGCACGTAGACCGCTCTCAAACCCTGTTCCACCATCGTCGTGGCGATGATGAAATCGCTGCAAGCGTCATTGTAGAGTGGTTTGTATGCCGATTTTCTCACGGCGTACATGCAGCCGCAGACGCCAATCAGCGAGCAAACTGCACTCTCGTGCCGCTTCAAAAAGAACTCGTAGTTCCAATATGACTGAGTGCCCGCGCCGACGCTCGAGTCCTTCTCGTCCTGGTAAATCACGCGGCCCGTCACGCAGCCCACGCTTTGATCGGCAAACGCCGGCATCATCAGCCGCAACACATCAGGCCGATAGTGCGTGGTCGCATCGGAAAACACGATGATCTCGCCGGTGGCCTTCTCGACCGCCGCGTTCTGCGCCGCCGTTTTGCCGTGCCGCTCTTCCTGTCGATGCAAACGAACGCCGCGATCGGCAAAACTGCGGGCGATCTCATCGGTGCGGTCACTCGAGCAGTCGGATGTGACCATGATCTCGAGCCGCGAGGCGGGATAATCCAGCGCGAGCGTGTTTTCGAGTTTTTCGGCGAGGTCGCGCTCTTCGTTATAGGCCGCGATGACCACCGTGACCGACGGCGTCCACTCGCGGCTCTTCACCGGCTTCCCCGCCAGCTTGCTCAGGATCGTAAGCAAAAGCGGGTAGCCCACGTAGGCGTACCCGACTGCGGCCACACTTAGCCAAAAGACTAATTCCACGGGGTCATTAAAGCTCATAGTCTTAAAAAATAGAAGCTGCCACCAGGGACCGCAGGCGTCTCGCCTGCAGGTGGCGCACAGGGCGCTCCCTCGGCCCTTGCAGGCGAGACGCCTGCGCTCCCA
>DASXXL010000422.1:0-3276 GCA_036503085.1 Pyrinomonadaceae bacterium
ACAATGCGATCGACAATCGGTGCGATGATGAGTGTGCCGCCGCGCAGCAGCACGAGGACGAGCACGATCGAGAGTCCGCCAAAAGTGAACGCGAGCGTAGTGGTGCCCATGATCGTCGCCATGCACACGCCCGAGAGAAAGGTCAGCCGGCGCGGGAAGGGAACCGAAACGCCGAAAAACTCACGCCGTCCCGCGTATTTCCACCAGCCCATGATCGTGATGAAACCGAGCATGCCGGCTACTGTTGCGATCGCCGAAACGGGCAACAGCAGTGGGCCGCTCACCGCGCCATGAGTGCCCGGCAAAAGTCCACTCGACAGAGCTTTTGTTAGGCCACTGTAAGGTGTGTACGAGAGGTAATAACCAAGGCCGAGGGCCCAGATGATAAGACTGTAGCGGCGTTTGTCGCTCATGTGATTTTCGATTGTCGATTGCCAATTGCCGATTGAAACAACCACCAACAACCTCCAGACCTCGTAGCGGGCTTAAATCGGCAATCGGCAATCGACAATTGGCAATCCCTTCACGGTTTGTAAAATGATGGATCGTGAGTCAGGCCCAACACCGACTTGCCAATCGTGGCGAGGATCTGATCGTCGTTATCGTGACGAACATAGAAAGATAGATCGCGATAGACGCGTTCCAGCACGCTCGGGCGAATCAGACAGCGCGCGCCGCACGCGCGAATGCACTGCTTGACCGTGTCTTCCGCGAGATGCTCGACGACGTGTCGCGCGCGGCTGCCGGCGATCTGCGCCTCGACGTAGCGGCCCGTTTCCCAGAGATGGGCCACATGCTTCAACCAGAGATGCGCGGTTTCGACGTTCACGGACATCTGCCCGATGTGATGTTGCACGTAAGGATCTTCGATCTTGTTTTGCGACTTGATGTAGCGGAGCGCGTAATCGTACGCAGCTTCGGCAGCGCCGAGAAAAGTCGCCGCGTAGTGAGGAATGAAACACGTCTGCCAGCCTTCTTTCAGATACTGGCCCGGATAACCGATCACATCCCCGTCGGGAATGAACGTGCCGCGGAAATGGACCAGATGACTGACGGTCCCGCGCATCCCGATCGGGTCCCACCACGACGTATCGATCTCGATCGTCGGATCGGAAAGATTGCACGCCATCATGAGTTGCGTGTCGAGCATTGCGGCGTCGATGTGACGCACGCCGCCCGGTCCGGCAGTGTTGACGAGCAGGATGGCCCACTCCGCGCCGCCCGCGCTGGTCGCGAAAGCCTTGTTGCCGTTGATGAGATAGCCGCCATCGACACGTTGCACCGTCGTCCCAAAGCGGACCTTTTCACCGGGCTTTGGTGACTGCGGTTCGCCGCTCCAGGCGACCCACTTCTCGCCGCGTTCAACGACGCCGCGAAACCAGCGCGTCTTCTGTTCTTCAGAGCTCATGCCGTCGAGCAGCACGAGCGAGTTGACATGTCCTTCCCAGCAACGCGCGAGCGAGAGATCGACGCGCGCGATCTCTTTCGTCATCATCCAGAGGGTGAAGACGTCGCCGGCATATGGTCCAAGTCCGAGACCGCCGTGTTCTTTCGGCACTACGGGCGCGAGCAGGCCCGCGCGAAAGAGATCGTCGAAGTCTTCGGCGGGGAAAGTCGCGGTCTCATCGTACCCAGCGGCGCGCGCGGCGAAGTTCTCGCGTGCGAGCACGGCGACGCGATTGATGATCTGTCGCCCCGCGTCGCTTAGATCTAATAGTTCGTAAGTCTGATTGATGGCGGCCTGAGTGGTTGTCATTTGTCTAAGGTGATCGCGGGCATTTCTTTTCCGGTCATCAACAGAAACTGCTTGCGCACTTGCGTCATCAACACGTGCCGGCCGTCGATCGCGACCTGGTGGCGCGCGACTGTGCTGTCGATCAGCGGCGTCGGTCGCGACGCATAGACGAGATCGATCACGACCGCATCGCTGTTAAGACGTTCGACTTTAAAAGGCGCTTCGTCGGTGTCGCGACCGACCGGCGTCGCGTTGACGACGATGTCATAACCCTCAGCGTCGAAATCAGGCAAGGGAATATACGGCAGACCGAGCAGCGACGCGGCCCGTTCGCCGCGTTCGGCGCCCCGATTGATCAGCGTCACGCCTGCGCCTGACTTCGCGAGCGCCGCGGCGATCGCGCGCCCGGCGCCGCCGCAACCGATCACGGCCGCGCGTTTCTCGCGCACGTCGACGTTCTTTTGATTACTCGCCGCGTAAACGACGTCGGGATCAGTCGTGTCGGCGCGCCACCAACCGTTGTTGCGAATGAGAATGTTTGCGGCCTGTGTTTGTTGGACCATCGCGCTGACGTTCTTCGCCAAACGAAACGCTTCTTCTTTATGCGGCGAAGCGACGGTCATGCCGTTGATCGGAAAGCCGAAAGTGTCGAGTTGTTTCGCTTGCACGAAGTCGCGCCAGAACTCCGCAAAGTCGTCGACCTGCAACGGCACGAAGAGCGCGTGGTAGTTCATTGCGCGATACGACGCATTGTGCAGGCGCGGCGAGAGCGAATGAAAGATCGGGTTGCCGATGATGGCGAAGATCTCTTTGACCGGTCTCACTTCGGGCAAACCGTAATCGTCGATCAGTTTCGCCACAGTTGGTTCGCTTGTGAGTGGTCCTGGTGAAACGAGACCGAAGATCGCGGGCGCGCCGAGTTGAAGCGCGACGAGCCGCGTCCAGAATCCGAGCGAGCCGTTGGCGTAAGCGACGACGTCAGTGCGATCGAGCGATTTGAGGAAATGCAGCGGCAGAAACTCTTCAGCGATCGTTCGCGCCTTGACCACCAGCTTGTAAAAACGCGCGGGAACTGTGGAGATTTGGGCCAGTCGACGCTGCAACTCAGCGACATCGTCAGTTTCGCCACGCCACGAAACGATGCGTGCCTCCGGCGGGATCGCGCTCAACGCTTTTTCATCAACCTCATTTGTCGCGTCGAGTTCATACAACAACTCGCCGTGAAAGTGTTGGCGCAGCCAATCAGGATCGAAATCACCCACGAAGCGCGCCGGGATTTCCAGAGCGTCGACAAACGGCGGCAGCGCGGCCAGTTCCTTGCCATCGGGCGAAGGAGCGGTGGATAAAGTGGCGATTAGTGAGGTACGAGTCAGCACAGAGATTTAGTCACTAAGCGGATACGGGTTTGAACTACGAGCTTGTTTTAGCGAGCAGGCGAAGGTACTTCTCGTGAGAACGCAGCCGTAGAATAAAGCGCGGTAACTATACTTTGCTTAGCCGGAGAGTTCAATAAATTTTCACCTGGGACCGCAGGCGTCTCG
>DASXXL010000423.1:0-4177 GCA_036503085.1 Pyrinomonadaceae bacterium
TAAACGAGGGAAAACCCGGACTCGATCTGCGCCGCCGCCTCGTAGTGCAGCTTCGCTAATTGCAGATCGCCCGCGTCGTAATAAAGGTTGGCGAGATTGTAGTGGGCTTCCACGTGGCGCGGATCGTTCTTCAGCGACAGCGTGAAGTTGTCAAGCGCGGCAGCGAGTTGGCCGCGTTCGAGATTGAGGATGCCCAGGTTGCAATACGCTTCCGCGACGTTGTCACCCTCGTTGATTGCTTCAACGTAGTGTTCGGCCGCTTTGGGATCGCCCTGCTCGTGCAAGAGCAACGCTTCTTCAAACGGTGTCAGCAAACGCGCGAGCCGACTGGTCTCGACCCGAAAGAGATTCAACTGTCCCTGGAGCTCCGCTTCGATCTGCCGAATCGAATGTCCCTGCGCGCGCAACTCACGCACGCGGCGAAACTGCGTCAACGCCTGGAAGTCGTAAACGAAATCAGGCGTTTGCGAAGGCGACGAAGCGTGAATGATCCCCTGTTCGGTCCAGCGCCGAATCGTCTTCTCACTCAGACCGAAGAGCTGTTTGATCTCTTTGACGGTATAGGAAGATTTGACAGGTTGATAACCTGCCTTGGAAGGCACGGGTGAGGGAAATGAGATTACCTTCGGACTCGGATCTTTCATCAGCAACGAAAAATGGTGGCGGACAATCTACCCGACTTTTCGCTTCTTTGCAGCGCGCGGCTTGACCAACGTAATCTGCGGCTTTTCTTTCTTCGCCGCGGCGGGCGCCTTCACCATGGGTTTGCGGTTCGACGCCTGCAAACTCTTCTTCAGCGCGCTCATAATATCAAGTCTGGGAACTTCTTCAACCTCAAATTCCGCAATCTGCCGGCCTTTGATCTTCGAGTCGATCAGGTTGCGCAACGCGGCGTGATAAGCATCGGCAGTGTCGATTTCGGAAAGCGTCGTCGCCATTTCCTGCACCAGCGTCGTCGCGAGTTTCAACTCGTTCTTGTTCAGCTTCGACGCGTCCAAGTTTTGTACCTTATCGAGCTCGGGCACGTCTTCCATCTTGCGCAGCTCGTGCGGGTAATGAAGCTTCTGCAACACGAGTCCGTCTTCATGCGGAAACACGGCCACGAGATCTTCACGATCGCGCAGCACCACTTTGCCGACTGCGATCTTGCCCGTCTGCTTCATCACTTCGCGGAGGAGGGCATACGGCTTCTCGGAAACTGCGCCGTCCGGTCCCGCGAAATAAGGCGCATCGTAAAACGTCGTCGGTATCTCCTCGCGATCGACGAAGCCGACGATGTCGACGGCCCTCGTAGTTTTGATTTTGATCTTGGCAATGTCTTCCGGTTCAACTATCGCGTAGCGATCGGGTTCGTACTGATAACCCTTCGTGATCTGATCGTTGCTCACGACGTCGCCGCACTTCTTGCAGCGCTTGTCATAACCGATTGGACCAAAGTCGTCGCGGTGCAGTTGGTTGAACTGGATCTTCTCGCTGGTCTCGATGGCGTTATAGATACGAACCGGAATGGCAACCAGTAGGAAGCGTATGTGACCTTTCCAGATAGATCTCATATTGGTCTCCTGATGCGAAAGCGCGGGCTACAGACCCGCGCTGGCCCGTATTATGCGGTTGAACAGACCTTTAGTAAAGGCTTTTTGTGCCACGGATGGGACAGACTCAGAGGCAGTGCAACAGGGCGTTGCGCATGGCGGTCGCTGTTTGCCAGCGTTGCGCAGGATCTTTTGCAAGCGCGCGGTCGATGATTTCGCAAACAGCCGGGGGCAGGTGCGGCGCGCGCTGTCGCAAAGGCACTGCGGGTTGTTCAAAGATGGCCCGAATGGTGTCGTTCACGCTCGATTTGTTCGTGAGGTCGAGGGCGAGGGAACCCGACAACAGGCTGTACGCGGTCATGCCGACGGCGTAAATGTCCGACTGCGGTTTGACGTCGCGAAAGTTACGCAATTGCTCGGGTGACATGTACGCGAGGGTACCCGCCATCTCGCCGGCCATCGTCACGCCGCTCATGCCGGAATGCGCGAAGCTCTTCGCGAGTCCGAAGTCAGTGAGCTTGGCCGACAGGTGCGGCGAGCGGCCCGAGACGAGAATGTTCTGGTCCTTGAAATCGCGATGAATGTAGCCCTGCGCGTGCGCGTAGGAGAGCGCCTCGAGCGATTGCGAGACGATCGAGATGCCGTCGTCGTAAGGCAAACAGCCGCCGCTCATTTCGGCAAGCTTGCAGGCATCGGAGCCGTCGACGTATTCGCTAACGAGATAGACCACGCCGTTGTGCGTGCCGCGATCGATAAACTCGACGATGTTCCTGTGCTTCAACGCCGCCGCGACGTCGATCTCGCGCATGAAACGACGCAATGCTTTTTCGCTGACAGCAAACTCCGGCAACAGCGTCTTGATCGCGACTGCGCGTCCGGTGCTTTGTTGCCGGCCGAGCATTACCGAACCCATGCCGCCGCGTCCCAAAAGTTTGACCGTGTCGTAACCGGGTATCGCTTGCGGCGAACGCTTCAACTCGATGCGGCAGTCTTCGCAGAGAAACATGAGCTGCTCGTCCGGCGCCGAAGCCTGGGCCTGTTCGCGCCGGCCGCAGTTCAAACATTCAACCATCACGAGCACCGGACGTCGTGGAAATGCGTCCTGCGTTGTTTCGGAAAGATCGCTCGTGTCGTTCGCGATCACTTCAACGATCAGAATCGTCTCGCCACACTGAATGCGATCGCCGTCGTGGAGATCCGCATCCGCGACGCGACGCCCGTTAAGAAACGTCCCGTTGGTCGAATTGAGATCGCGCAGAAACGAGCGCGGTGGATTTATTTCCAGCAGGCAGTGGTTGCGTGAGAAGTAACGATCGTCGGGCAGGCAGAGGTGCGCGTCGCGGCTACGGCCGATCAGGAAACTGTCGTGTTGCGTGAAAGAAAAGATCCGGCCTTTGTAAGGACCGGCGATCACTTTCAGGTTGACTTGCATTGCTGAGTGAGAGCCACGAAAAGGCACAAGAAGCACAAGACCGAAACAGAGTGGTGTTTAGCTAACCTTCCTTGTGCCTTTTGTGCCTCTTGTTGCTAGCGATCGATTTCAAGATTATCGAAAGCGACTTCCGTTGCATCGCTGGTGTAAAAACCGGCCAGGCCGCGGCGGTAGTTTTCACTGTCGGTAATACGCGTCAGCAATTGGCCATTGGCGTAAAACGACAACTCCGTCCCTTTGATCCTCACTTCCAACTCGTTCGGACTCGAGCCGGACTTTATCGCACTCGACGGCGTGCGCGTTACGAGTGACGACTGGTTGCCGTCTTTGTGCATGACGATTTCGTACTCCGGTTGGTCGCCCGGATAAATCAACAACCCGTAGTCTTCGATTCGCTTGGCCTTGGAATGTCCGCCGTGGACCACCAGGCCGAATCCCGCGGAAGGCACGCTGCCGTCGACGCTTCGCGCCGTGACTTTCACCGTCGCGTTCTCGGTGCTGTAATCGTTCGTAGGCGCGTACATCACGATGTAAGTTTGCGGCTTCGAAGCCATGTGATACTCGCCGTTGTCGTACCACATCCGCCCGAACTGCGAAACGCCGACGTTCCATTTCTTCTCGCTGAAGTCGTCGACGATCGGACCGTTCGGCGTGACGGTCGTGTTTGCGTTCGCAGTGTTTGAGTTCGCGTTGACGTTGGCCGTGACGTTCGCGTTGCGGTTGGTCTCACGCGTGTTTGCGTTCAGGTTGCCGTTGGTGTTTGAGCTGAGACTCGCCAGCGCGATGATCATCACGACGAGGCCGACCCCGATCACGACGAGGGCAGCAAGTCCGCCGAGTATCCACCAGACCGCGTTTGATTTTTTGCGCGGCGGCAGAGTGGGCGTAGGCGACCACTCCGGCTGTTGCGGAGGCGGCGGTGGTGGCGGCGGCGCGGGTCGCGGAATTGGCGCGGTTGCCGGTCGATAGATTTCTGTCGGCGGTGGTTCGGAAGTATCTCTCGCCGGCGGATATCTGAGGGTGGCGTTCGGATCAGCTCCCGGAGCGTCGCTTATAAGAGGAGTGCCGTCCTCCAAGCAGAAGTTCAGGGAAAGATCCGTGTAAGTGCGGTTACACGTCGGGCAGCGCTTCATCGCGCCACAGCTTATAAGAAAACTTCAAATTCGCTCAAGGGGTGATAGTGCCCTGATTACCTGGGACCGCAGGCGTCTCG
>DASXXL010000424.1:0-3054 GCA_036503085.1 Pyrinomonadaceae bacterium
TTATTCGGCGGATCCAGGGGCTGCGTGCGCCGCTACGCGTCGCACTTGCCCTTTGCTACCTTCTGTCGCGCCTCCGGCGCGCGGCTCAGGTTACGAGATTCTTCAGGCGGGCGACTTCGGTGACGAAGCGAGGGGCTTGACATTCAGCTACGAGAGCTTCGTAAGTAACGAATTTCTCACGGGCTTCGTGGAGTTTGTTTTGGCCGATGAGCACGTCGATGAACAAGGGGCCAAGCCACAGGCGGCTCACGCGCGATTCGGTGGGTTCGATGAGGGCTTCCGCCTGCCGGCAAACGCGCTCGGCTTCAGCGAGCGCTCCTTCATACATCCCGCTTTGCGCCCGACGAAAATGAACTTCGGCGAGACCGCGCAACGCTTCAAAGTGTGTGTAGAGCAAGCCGATCGACGCAGCACTTTCGAGATTTGCCGTCGCAGTTTGTAACGCTTTGTCATAGTCGCCGAGCGTCGCGAGCGCGATCGCAAGTCCGGTGTTCAGCAACACCAACACACGCTTCTCACCAATCGTTTCGGCGAGCGCAGCCCCACGTTGAAACTCTTCCATAGAACGTTCGACGCGGTCCAGATAGAAATGCGCCTGGCCTTCGTAGAAATGCACCCACGCGCGCCGCTCACGCGAGTGCAGCTTCTCGGCGATCTCGATCTCGCGTTTCGCGAATTCAAGACTCTCTTCGTAATTGCCTTTGTGCACTGCGTCTTCGCCAAGAAACTCCGTGCCCGCGGCTTGCGCAAACAGAACGTTCTGCTTAACACCGAACTCGACCGCGTGCCGCGCCCAAGCGTCAGCATCGTCAAAGAGCCCGGCGTGTTGGTAAGTCGCGGCGGTGTAGGAGTAGATCTGGGCCATCATCGGCGCGGCAAACGAGCTGATACTCTCGTCGCTCTCTGCCGTCGGCTTCACAATCTCGCCGGCGCGCAGCAACAACTCGCGCGCGAGTGTGTGACGCCCGGCGAGATGATGAAAACGAGCTTCGGTCGATAACGCATTCGCCGTTTCGAGCGGATTCGTTTCCGGATCGAGAACAGCCAATGCTTCACGCACGTAGTCGATACCGCGCGGCGCGCCTGTCGTCACGAGCGACGCCGCCGCCTGACACAGCAACCGCACCCGCGTCGCCGACTCGTTCGTCATTGCGAGCGCGCGTTCGAAGTGTTCCGCCGCCAGAGTCGTCTCGGCGTGCAGCATGTAAGCCTTGCCGATCGACTCTTCCGCGGCCGCCTGTTCCTCAATCAAACCTAAAGCCTCGGCGCAATCGCGCGCGCGAGTGTAAGCCGCGACCGCTTCATCGAATGCGAAGACACGTTCCGCTTCCGCGGCCGCTTGCTTGGCGTACTGCAAGCCACGTTCGTGATCGCCGGCTTGGATGTAATGATGGGCCAGCTTCTCGACCGCGCAAGGCATGCGCTCGCAATGTCTCTCGAGACCTTCGGCAACATGCCGGTGCAAACGCCGGCGGCGAATCGGATTCAGCTCCTCATACAAAACTTCGCGAATCTTGTCGTGAGTGAAACTGAACGAGTCGTTCGGACCGGCGGAGATCAGTTGCGCGCCCGTGGCTTCGTCGAGCGCGTCGAGCAGCGCGTCTTCGTTCTGTTCGGCCGCCGCCGTAAGGTCGTCGAACGTAAACATCTTGCCGAGAATCGCGCACACGCGCAGCACTTCATTCGTGCCCTCACTGACGCGATTGAGTCGATGGCCGATCGCCTCCTTCACGCTTTGCGGAATCACCAACTGGTCCACGTCGCAACGACACCAGCGCCCACTCTCGCGCCGCACCGAACCTTTCTCAATCAACGCCTTCAAAACTTCCTCGACGAAGAAGGGATTGCCTTCCGTCTCGCGATGCACCGCTTGCGCAAACTCACCGCTGACGTGTTCGCCGAGCAACGCGTCGAGTTGCGCTTCGGTTTCCGACTCGTTGAAACGGCGCAGCACGATGCGTGTAACGAGCCGTTCGCGGTTCCAGTCGACGAGCGATTTCGCGAGTGGATGCGTGCGATCGAGCTCAGTCTCGCGATACGCGCCGATGATGAGCACGCGCTCGTCGCGCAGTTGGCGCAGGAGGTGGCCCAACAACCAGAGCGTGCCGTGATCGGCCCAGTGCAGATCGTCGGCGTAGAAAAGCAGCGACTGCCGGCGCGCGATGTTGGCGAAGACTTTCGCGACCGCGTCGAAGAAGAGTAGCCGCTCTTCGTGTGGCGCAAGCTGTGGATTGTGGGGAAACGGACCAAGCCGGGTGACGAGCTCGGGCGCGAACTTCGCGAGTTGCGGCGCAGCATCGCCGAAGAGATCGCGCAGTTTGTCGTCATCGTTTTCTTCGCGCGTCCAGCGGCGAAACGCTTCGACAAACGGCAAGTAGGGCGTCGTCGCTTCGTACTCGTAACAGCCGCCGCTGAGAACGAGCGCGCCATCAACCGCGGCCTGAATCGTGATCTCACGCGCGAGTCGCGTCTTGCCTGCGCCGGGTTCGCCGCTGAGTAAAACGGCATGTCCGTGACTTTCGCGCGCACGTTGCCACAGTTCGCGCGCTTCGCCGAGTTCGTTGGCGCGGCCGATGAGGCGTCCACGCGAGAGTGCTTCGAGAATTGCGACGGCAGCAGGTGTTTCTGTTGTTGCGAGATCGCCGTCGCCCACCAACGATTGCTGCAGCGCCGCGCGCGTTTCGCTTGCGGAAGCGAAACGCTGCGCCGGATCTTTCGCGAGCAAACGAAGAATGATCGCTTCCAACGCACGCGGAATATCTGAGCGCAACACGCGCGGCGGCACGACAGGCGCGTGAACGTGTTGCGAAATGATCGTCAACGGATCGTCGCCCGTGAAAGGAAGGCGACCGGTGCTCAGTTCGTAAAGCAGAACACCGAGCGCGTAGAGATCCGTGCGGCCGTCGATCGCCTGGCCCAATGCTTGTTCCGGCGCCATGTAAGCGGCCGTGCCGACAATCATGCCCGCGCGTGAGATGCGCGCGCCGTAAGCCGGTAACGCGAGACCGAGATCGGCGAGCTTCACGCTGTTTGAATTACCGAAGCCCGACAGCA
>DASXXL010000425.1:0-9540 GCA_036503085.1 Pyrinomonadaceae bacterium
CATCAATCGCCAGCAGCATAGACCAGCTCCTTCTCTCGCTCGTGCCTTGGGCCAAGCACGTTTTCGATCAGGTCGGCGGCGCGTGCCGCACCGTTTTCCTGCTTCAGCTTGTTGCTGACTTCAACCGCGTTGCGACGATACTCAGGACGCTGGAGCAACTCGCGCAGCTCTCGCTCGAGCCGCGGCGCACGATAGCTGTTGCGATAAAGCGTCCTGCTAACTCCGAGACGCCGCGCGTGCTCCGCATTGTCAGACTGATCGAACGCGAACGGAACGATTAGCGTCGGCACCCCAGCCAGCAATCCTTGCGACGTGGTGCCGACGCCGCCGTGATGAACGACGACACTCGCGCGACGCAACAACGATTGATACGGCGCGTAATCCACCGCAATCATCCCATCCGGCAACGACGCCAGACGATTGCGCTCGCCGCCAACCACCAACACGGCGCGTTGTCCGAGCCGTTGCGCCGCTGCGATACTCTGCGCGAAGAAATCTTGCGCGACCCAAACCGCCGACGAACCGAGCGTGAAGACAATCGGCGCTGGACCATCGGCGAGAAAACGTTCCAACTCGACAGGCATCGGCATTTGATGCCGCCCATCATAAAAACAGAAACCGGTAATTTCAGTCTGCCTCGGCCAGTCAGGCTGCGCTTGCCCAAACAACGGCGAGAACAAAGCGAGCACAAGCAGCGGCGAGTGTTGTCCTTCGAACATCGGATTGCCCGTGTCGCTTAGTCCGAGTTCCTCCCTGAACGCGGTGACGGCCTTCGCCTTGTAACTGCTCTTCATCACGTCGAGAAAGAATTTTGTAAACCGCGGCCCGAGCACTCGCAGCTTGCTGGTCCACTGCCAAAACGGCGGCACGGGCATGTCGTACGCGGAGAAGAATGAGAGCGGCGCGAGCACGGTCGAGATCCACGGCATGCCGGTCTTGCGGCCGACGAGTGGACCAGCAGGCGCAGCCGGATGCGTCACGAGAAGATCCGCGCCCTTCACTGCCGCGAGCAGATCGGTGTAGCTCTCGCGCACGGCGGGAAAGATCACTTCTTCAGTCAGGAACCTGCCGCCGGTCTTCGGCTCCATGATCTTCTCGATCAACTCGGCATCCTGACTCTGCGGCTCGGGTATGTCAGGCCGCACCGGAAAGAATTCGATGGCCGCGCCCTGCATCTTCTCGCGATAGGCCGGCAGCGTCGCGATCACCGGCTCGTGGCCGCGCGACTGCAACTCCAGCGCGATCGCCATGTATGGATGAACGTCGCCTAATGAGCCGAACGTGTTCAGGACTATGCGCATAAATCAGACGTTCATTATCGCCGGCCTGACGCTGGTAACGTCGCCGGCCCTGATTAACTGGATGCCTTGCGCTGTTTCCAATCGCAGCGCGCCATCGTTTTCGATTCCGCGTGTGTGGCCGCGCAAAACTTCAGCGCCGTTCGTGACCTGGACCAGCTTGCCCGTCGCGTAGGAAGAACGGCTGGACCATGCAGCCACGATTTTTTCCGCGCCGTCAGGTTCGTGGAGCAATGAATACCAGCGCGCGAGTGCTTGCAACAAGGCGGCGAGTATAGCTTCACGTTCCGCGGCGCGGCCCGATTCGTTTGCGATTGACGTGGCGACCTCGATCAAGTCGTCAGGAAAGGCCTGGTTAGTAAGATTGATACCGATGCCGAGCACGACCGCCCGTCCGCTCGCTGTTTCGATTGCTTCGGCGAGTATGCCGCAGATCTTGCGTTCGTTCGCGAGTAGATCGTTGGGCCACTTGATGTCGGTTTCTACCTGGCTCGCTTCGAATAATGCATCGCCGGTTGCGAGTGCGGCGACGAAAGTTATGAGCGGCCAGCGATCGAGCGCGATCTTCGGTCGTAACAAGATGCTGAAATATAAACCCGCGCCTTTCGGCGACGACCACGCGCGCTGCAAACGTCCACGCCCGGCGGTCTGTTCGTCGGCCACCACCGCGACGCCTTCTTCCGCTCCTTCAGCCGCAAGCCGCGCGACTTCGGTGTTGGTGGATAGTAGTGATTCGTAACGGAGGACCCGCGGCTTCATAAGCGCCCGATTGTAAGCCACAGAAGGCACAAAAGGTCAAAAACTAACCTGACGAATTGCTCTTTGTGGCTTAAGCTAAATGGGACAGAATTCCAGAATTCACATGATTTCAGAAAGAATGTCTTGTAAATTCTGAAAGCCTGTCTATAACCAACTCCCGTGATCAACTGGTTCCCCATCAGGCTTTCCTTCGCTGTGGCCATCGCTGCGACGCTGATCGCGCTCGTTGCGGGCTCCGGTCTCGCGTGGCTGCTCGCGCGCAAACGTTTTCCCGGCCGCCACCTGATCGACGCACTCGTCACACTTCCGCTCGTGTTGCCGCCAACCGTGCTTGGTTACTACCTACTGGTCCTGCTTGGTTCTCGTTCCGCGTTCGGCGCATTTCTCGATCGCACGTTTGGTATTCGTCTGACGTTCACCGTCACGGCGGCGATCATCGCGGCGACGATTCACGCGCTGCCGCTCGTGACAAAGTCTCTGCGCGCCGCGTTTGAATCAGTGAACACGGATCTCGAAGCCGCCGCGCGAACGCTCGGCCTCAACAACCGGCGCATCTTTTTTCGGATTACTTTGCCGCTCGCGGCGAAAGGCGTGTTGGCCGCGACGGCGCTCGCGTTTGCGCGCGCCCTCGGTGACTTTGGCGTGACGATCATGATCGCCGGAAACATTCCCGGCAAGACGCAGACTGCTTCGGTCGCGATCTACGATGCAGTGCAGGCGGGACGTGATAATGAGGCTTTCACGCTGGCGGTGATCGTGTCGGCGCTCGCGGCCGTGTTGCTTTACGTCATCAACCGTTTTGGCAAAATCCTTTGAACTTCGCGGCGCTGATCGGGTAGCCGGGAAAAACGGATTTCAGATCCGTGGCGCCGAGATGTCGCATCGCGATCTCGCCGAAGACGTCGCGGAAGTCGGTAGTCAACGCGAGGTCGCGTCCTTCGTAAAGCTGATCGCTCTTGAGTCCGGGCCACTTACCGTAAACCTGTCCGCCGCGCACGCTGTTGCCCATCACAAACATCGCGTTCGCGTGTCCGTGGTCCGTGCCGCGGTTGCCGTTCTCTTTCACCGTGCGGCCAAACTCGGACATCGTTAACACGACGACGTCGTCCATGCGCTGGCCCAGGTCCTGGTACAACGCCGCAAGGCCCGAACTGAACTGCTGCAAAAGATTTGCTAATTGCCCGCGCGCATTGCCCTGATTCACGTGCGTGTCCCAACCACCCATGTCAGTGAACGCGATCTCCAAACCGACACCTGCTTTGATCAACTGCGCGATCTGGAGCAGCGAGTTGCCGAACGGCGTGCGCGGATACTGCGCGCCGTTTTCCGGTTTGTACTGCGCCGGATTGACTTGTTTCAGATAGTTGACTGCTTCGAAAGTTTCGCGGCCCGTGTTAGCGAGTGGTTCGCTCTTGTCGCGCGAGTAGATCGCTTCGAAACCGCCCTGCACGCTCGCGGAAGACTTGCCGTCGCGAATCGCAAAGTTCGCCAGGTTCGACATCGCGATTGCTTCGGCACGGCCTTGCAAAACGCGCGGCATCTGTTGCGTGAACGACACGGCGCGGAACGGCGAGTCCTGCTCGTCTTTCTTGTTTTGTAGGTAACGATTCAACCAGCCATCGGGCGTCGACTTCAAGCCGGGCGTCGCGGATTCCATGTAGTCCTGCGCGTCGAAGTGCGAACGCGTGTTGTCGGGCGAGCCGGACGCGTGCACGATCGCGAGCCGTTTCGAATCCCACAGCGGTTTGAACGCACTCAGCGATGGATGCAGGGCGAAGAAGCCGTCGAGATTGATCGCGGCTTCGGCGTTTCCGTCCTGCGGTTTGGGGATCGCGATCGATGGGCGCGCGTCGTAATAACTCGACTCACCGAAAGGCACGACCACGTTCAAGCCGTCGACCGCGCCACGCTGAAAGATGGCGATCAAAGTCTTGCGCCGGCCGCCGGTAATGGCGTTGCGCTCGTGAGCGAGGATCGCGCGCTGGAGAAAACCCGGCGCTGAGAGTGACATGCCGATGCTCGCCAGCGCGATGCTGCCTGACTTGAGAAAAAATCTGCGGTTCATAAGTGCACCTCTACGTGAATCACCTCAACCATTGAGCCACTCTACTCTGGGACCGCAGGCGTCTCGCCTGCAATTCTCGACAGCGCCCCATACGTTCCCTTGCAGGCGAGACGCCTGCGGTCCCAGAGATGCGTTTCCTGCGGGCGAGACGCCCGCGCTCCCAGCATCTACTGCCGTTGAAACTCCGGCGTGCCGAGAATCATCCCGATGACCTTCGCCGCTGAATCACTCGCGTTTGCTTCGTCGATCTGTTTCATCAACGTCTCTCGCGTCCCGGCTGAGATGTCGCCGGCGACGAGCAGCTTCAACGACTCGTCGATTAGTTTCGACTTGTCCGGCGCGGTGAGCTTTGTGAGATCGACGCGCGTGCCCGGAATACGATTGCCGGCGAGCGCGAGGCCGAAGTTCATGCGCTCGAGCAACGCGCCCGTGTTTACCCAATTCTCCGCCGCGTCGGAATAACCGTTCGGCGTTTGAAATCCGTAAAGCGGTTCGCCCATGCGCGCGATCCACTGGTGCGTTCCTGGGCCACCGTTCGTGTCCGCGCCGAGCGATCTGATCGCGCTCACTACGAGCTCAAACGGCCGTTTGATCTTCGCGCGATAAGCTTCGGGTGAGTTGAACTCCGGCGAGAAGAAGATCGCTTTCAACGTTTCGCGAATGTCGCCGTCGCTCGTCGTGAACGCTGCAGCGACGCGATCGACAAGCGCTGGTGGCGGCGTGTCCGAAACGAAGTGACGCACGAGTTTGGTGGCGATGAACTTCGCGGTCGACGGATGATGCGCGAGTATGTCGAGCACCGTCAGGCCGTCTTTGATGCCGCCACCGGCGGGAATCTTGTGGCCCAACACGATCTTCTCGCCGTCGTCGTGGACGCGCGCGTTGAAGAAGAATGTGCCGGCGTTTCGACGCGCCGCTTCGCCGTTCATGAGCGCGTTAACGGCTGCGGCGCCGCCGCGCGGCTGGAAGATGGTCCAACCCGTGAAGCAGCGTGCGACTTCCTGCACGTCTTTCTGCGTGTAACCACCGTCGACGCCAAGCGTGTGTAACTCCATCAACTCGCGAGCGTAGTTTTCGTTGATGCCGCGCCGCTGTTGCTGCGGTCTCGGTTGTGGCTGTTGCTGTGATCGCGCTTGTTGTTGTAGTGCTCCGAGGCGTTGTTGCCGCTGCTCGAGACGCTCCTGCCGGCGCCCGGGTCGTTGTGGCATTACCTCCGGGTTGAGCAGGCGGCGCATCGGCGCGGCGTTGCGATTCGCATCGGGACTGACGCTCTGGAAGTTGTCGAGATAGAAAAGCATCGCCGGGCTTTGCGCGGTGGCGAGCAGCAACTGCGAAAACTTGGCGAGCGCGTTGGGACGAATCGTGTCGCGATCGTATGCGGGCAGGAGCCAGCGATCGGCGCCCTTACCGGCGAAGACGTTGAAGTGGTTGGTCCAAAAGTCGACCATCACTTCCTGGAGTTGTCGCTCGCTGTAGACCGCGCGCAGGATGCGCGAGGCTTGCAGCTCAGCGACGATGCGCTGCGGCTGCATCAGGCCGTTCTGCTGGTAATACTCCTGCAGTACTTTGCGATACTTTTCGTTTTGCGGCTCGAGCTGCGGCTGCGATTGGTTCGGGCGTGGCTGGTTTGGCTGCGTGTTGGGCGCAGTCATCTCCGCCGACTCGTTCGGCCTCGCAACGGCTTGGTTCTGTTGCATGTCCGGCCCTGTCATCTGCGCTGGCTGGTTGTTGCCCTTCGTGCGGTTCTCGCGCGCCTCGGCAAGATCCGCGGGCAACATGCCGCGCGCCTGAAGCTGCCGCAACAACTGACCGGGCTGCGGGTACCTCTCGTAAAGCTCCGCAGTGCTCATCGTCAGAACACCGAGGTCCCTGACCTTGTTCTCGGCAACGGTGTCGGAAATCTTTTCGGGGTTGAGTTGCTGGTTAATGTAGTTCTCCAGCCCCATCGCCTTCACGCGTTCGACGTCACCAGGCCGCGCGCCGAAGCCGAGCCGGTTCAGCACGTGAATGATCTGCTGCTCTTCGCTGAGCCGCGGTTTTTTCGGGTCTTTCGCCGCTCCGGCCAGACTCGCAAAGCCCTGCGTGCCCAGCAAAGCCACCATCAACAACGCCGCTGTCAGCTTTCTGTTTGAGAATTTCATGTCAGGTTAGACGCCCTCCCGCTCCCCTTGGTCGAGAAAAGAGCGCTTGCTTGGCTGGGAGCGCAGGCGTCTCGCCTGCAACGCTGCGAACAACGGTGTTCTCCCGTACGTTTGCAGGCGAGACGCCTGCGGTCCCAGGTAAACTACCTGGGAGTGCTGGATGCCGCGGGGCGCTGAGTGGGTTGCTGACGCGTCATCGGTTTCGGGTACGTCACCGGGCTGCGGTTGCCGTCGTTGTCGATCGCGCGCACGCCGAAGAAGTAGTTGTCCTTCGACATCCCTTTCAACGTGAAACTCGTCACCTTTCCGACCGGCTTCACATTCGTCCACGTGGGCGCGGTCGTGTCGCGCCAGACGATCTCGTAACCCGCGAGATCGGGTTCGGTGTTCGCGTCCCAATGCAACTCCGTGTCGTCAGACAAACGCGAAATGATCGTCACGCCTTTCGGCCGCGAAGGCGCATACGCCAGCATCGCGAGCGATGCCGCATTCACGCGCGCCACGTTCGCGATGTAAGCAAAGTCGACGAACTGCGGCAGGTCGCCATACTGCACACCATTCTCCACGCGCACGTTCTGATGTTGATGCCGGAAGTCTTCATTCACTTCCGTGAAGCGCACCGCCGGATAACCGCGCTCCAGAAAAGGAATGTGATCGCCGCCGCGTCCGTAACGATCGCGACGATAGATCATCCACACTTTCATCCCCGGCACGTACGCTTCCGTCGTCTCCTTGATGAAACGCGCGAGCTGGCGCGACGCGGAATCGTTCTCGCCGCCAACGCTGCGACGCGTGTTCGCTTCGGCCGGTGTCTCGTTCGACGGCACGCCTTCGGAAAACACGCGCACCGTGTTGCGATCGCGAATGCCGTTGCCGCCGAGCGTGTTGCCGACGATGTCGTTGTCGAACATCGCATCGACGTTCCAGTTTTTCTGTTTCGCTTCTTCGGCAAAATGCGTCGAGCCGAGCAGGCCCTGCTCTTCACCGGCGACAGTCATGAAAACGATCGTGGCGTCGAACTCAAACTTCGCCATCACGCGCGCCATCTCGAGCACCGCGGCCGTACCCGAAGCGTCGTCGTTCGCGCCGGGCGCGTCGCACTTCGCTTCCGTCGGACTGCCACACATCGAATCGTAGTGACCGCTGACGACGTAAACGCGATCCGCGGCTTGCGGCTGTGAGCCTTTCAACGTCGCAACGATGTTCGTGATGATCGTCGGCTGCGGCACACGCGCGGCTTTCTGTTGTTCGAAGCTCTGCTTCTCGACGGTCATGCGGCCGCCCGAAGTCTCAGCGATCTTTTGAAACTCAGCGTAGAGCCAATCGCGCGCGGCGCCGATGCCGCGTTTTGGATCGTTCTGCTCGGAGAGCGTGTTGCGCGTGCCGAAAGAGACGAGCTGGCGAATGGTGTGCTCGATGTTGCGCGCATCGATCTGCCGCACGATGCTCGCGATGGCGGGATTACGCGCCGGCCTTCGTTGGACCGGTTTTGAGTTTGCTGTTGGACCAGGAAAGAAGAGAGTCAGAGCTACGCAGCTAAGTGCTATCCCACGTTTCAATGTATTCATCTGTGCAATCTGTGGCTCCTACCGGATGTGATAGGCGCGGCCTTTCCAAACAACGATGACCTCGCCCTCGAGTTGCTTGGCGATTGTACCAATCGCCGGCTCGTCGGCCACGAGCGCGCGGAACTGTTCGGAGCTGCGGGCCATGTTCACGGTCGCGGTGGAGGAATCATACGCCGTGTCGGTCCAAATGCCACCCTGCTTGCGGAAGTGGCGGCCGGCGATGGTCTTCGTTTCGTTGCTGGCGTCCTGCGCTTCGGCGCGATTCGCGTCGTCGCGGTTCTCTTTCTCGGTACGCTTTTCTGTCTCCTTGCGCTCGGCGCGTTTCGCTGCGGCCTGCGGACGCGCAGCCGCGACTCCGCCAATGAAGCCGTGCGTGTCCGAGGAGCCGGGCTTGGCTACGTTTTGCGCTGTACGACCGGCAGGTTCCAGCGTGGAAAGACCGCGAGTCGGCGGCGCGGGTGCTACCGCGTCTTCGTCCGCAGGTTTCGTCTTGGGCTGCTCTTCTTGTTTCTTCGCGGCGGCGTCTGTTTTGACCGCTGTTTCTTCGATGGTGGCCGCAGCTTTTGGCGGCGCTGCGGCGGCGGGCGTAGCAGTCGGTGCGGACTTCATTTCATCGATCGGTCCGTCTTTCGTGACCGGCGCCGACGCGGCCGCACTCGCAGCGCCGCTCGCATTACCGGCTACGGCTTCAGACTTACGCTTCGTCTCATTGTCGGGCTTCGCATCACGGCTCTCGGCCTTGTCGCCCACTTGTGCTTGCTTGTCGACGAGACCAAAATTAGGCGCTGATTCAGATGGCGCAGCGGCCGGCGCTGGTTTCGCTTCCTGCAACTGCGCCGTAAACTCCTGCCGCCGCTGTTGGCGCAACACTACAAAGCCGACCACCATCACGACGATCACACCGAGCGCCGGAACTGCGTAGCGCAATACGAGCGGCGACATGAGACTCGCCAAAAACTTCTTCAAACCGCTCGGTTCATGCGCCGCTGCAACGGACGTCGCCGCAGCGCCGAGCGACAGACTCAACTCCGTCACGAGTCTGCGACATGTTGCACACTCCGCCAGATGTTCGGTGTAACGCGCGCGCGCCGCAGCAGGCAATGCGTTCTGCGCATACGAACTAAGTTCGTCTGTATCGAGATGTCGATCGTCAGCGCGCGCCTCGACACTGCGCGCGACATCGTGGTCGCGCCGTCCCATGCGCCGCAGCAACAGATCTATCTCGTTGTTTATTTCCTTACTCATTGCCGACGTAAAACTGCCAAAGACAGAACGTAACTACCCCGATACCTTGCACGTCAAAAGCTCTCCTTCTTGATCAATGCTTCCAAATCCGTGTCGAGGTGCTGCGCAACTTCAACAAACGAACGCTCAGTTTCCGCGGCGGTCCAGCCGCGTTCGGAAATCAGAATCTGGCTCACGCGCTTGCGCAAATCCGTTTGAATGCGAGTCAAACGGCGGCTCGCGGTCGCTTCATGCACGCCCAAAACCGCGCCTGCTTCACGGAGTCGCAGGTTGTCGAAGTAATAGAGTTTCACGAGCAGACGATCTTCGGCCGCGAGCTCCGCGACCGCTTGACTCAACGCCTGTTGCAGATCGTTTTCAGCGAAACGATTCGAGAGCGATTGTTCGGGATTGGAAACTCCGCTCACAGCGAATGCCGGCGTCTCGCTGACGCGCGCGTCACGCGAGAGTCGATCGTGATCCGC
>DASXXL010000426.1:0-5428 GCA_036503085.1 Pyrinomonadaceae bacterium
TTAAAATAATGTGCGACGGCTTGAGACTGCGGACTCGCTCGAGCGAAACGGCGTGAAACGGTTCGGTGAGGATCTCAACTCCCGGAATCAAACGCCCTAGCACCGCGCGAATTTCTCGCGGGCTGTCGCCGTGTCCATCGATGGTGTTGTCGACGAGGTAAACGAGCAAGTTACTTCAGACAGTAAAGCTTCCCATTGAATGCGCCAATATAAATGCGACCTCCGAGTACCGCCGGCGTCGCGTTGATATTATCACCAATCTTCAACTCGCTGATGGAGGCGCCGTCCTCTGCGTTCACGGTGTGCAGCCAGCCGGCCTTGTCGCCAAATACGAGGCGGCCATCAACCAGCGGCGACGTTCCCCAGATCGGCCCGTGCGCTTTGTAGCGCCAGATGACCTCGCCTTTGTCGGCCGAGAGACAATAGAGATAACCGTTGCTCGATCCGATGTGCACTCTCCCGTTCGCTACGATCGGACTCGCCCACATCCCGGCGCGATCCTTCGTTGTGCCGCCCAGCGCCTGGTATTTCCAAACGAGTTCGCCGTTCGATTGCCGGAAACAGTAGACGACGCCGTTCTCGGCGGCGGTGTAAACGAAACCATCAGCAACCGCCGGTGTTGAATCCGAGTCGGCGCCGATGTGTGCTTGCCACACGATCGAACCGTCGGCGAGGTTCAGGCAAAACAGATCGCCCTGTTCGGTGCCGACGTAAGCGCGACCGTCGACCACAGAAGAGCTTCCTTCCATCGAGCCGAGCGGTTTGGTTTTGTAAACAAGCGAGCCGTCCGCGAGGTTGAGCGCATAGAAGACATGGTCTTCGCCGCCGAAGTAAATGCGGTCACCAACGACCGCCGCCGAGCCATCAACTTCGAATCCGGTTTTGTATTTCCAGATAAGAGAGCCGTCGTGGATGTTGAGGCAGTAAACGTTGTGATCGAGTCCACTCGCGATCAGACGATCGCCAGCGATGGTCGGTGTCGCCTTTAGACTGTCTTCGGTTTTGTAACTCCAAACGAGGCTGCCGTCGCTCGCATTCAAACAATAAAGCCGCCCGTCTGCGGAGCCGAAATAAACATGGCTGGAGTCGACTGAAGGCTGACCCGGCCAACTCGAGCCGCCCCAGGGATCTTTGTGTAGCCGCCCGGAGATCCAGTCCGTCTTAAACTCCCACACGATTTTCAGCGGCTCGTTTGACCACGGTCCGGTGCCGTAGAAACTGCGCGACGGATTTCCGAGCCAGGCGGGAATAGTTGTCGGCGGTTTCGGCGGTGCGGGCGCAGGCTCTGCTTTTGTTTCAGTGATGACTTTGCCGCCGCACGCATAAAGAGAGCACAGTAACGCGAGGAGAAGAATGGGGGAGATGATTTTGAACATGGTTCAGGCCAACCAATCGCCTGTATAGACTAATTCAGCCGTTCCGGTGATCACAACCTCGCCGTCGGATCGCCAGTGGATGCGGACCTCGCCGCCTTCCATGACGACCCGCACGTCGCGGTCGGCTTTTTCATTGATCATCGCGGCCACCGCGCCCGCGCACGAGCACGTGCCCGAAGCGGTCGTTTCGCCGACGCCGCGTTCCCAAATCCGCAGCTCGATCCGTTTTCTGTCAGCGACGCGCACGAAGACGACGTTCGTGCGATCGGGAAACTGCGGATGCGTTTCGATTACTTTGCCGAGCCGGCGCCAGTTCAGCGCGTCGAAGTCGTCGACGAAGATGCAGCAGTTCGGATTTCCCATGTGCATCGCGGTGATCACGACCGGCTCGCCGTTCAGGGGCAACACGTAACCGATGACTTGATCGAGTGGCGGCGCGATCGACATCGGAATCGACGGTGAGTCGAACTTGGGTTGGCCGAGCTCGGATTCGAACAGGAACGTGCCCGGATTTGTTTGTCCGCGTGGAAAATATCGCTTCAAACCAGTCTTCGTGCTCAGCCGCAGCTCGTCTTTCGACCAGAGCCCGGCGTAATAAAGGTAAGCCACAGCGCAACGAGTCCCGTTGCCGGAAAGCCCGGCCTCGCTGCCGTCGGGATTGAAGATGCGACAGTTGAAGTCGGCATCGTCTGTTTGCGATCGGGAGATGATCGCGATGCCGTCGGCACCCGCGCCGTAGTGGCGGTTGCAGATGCGCCGCGCGAACTCGCCGAGATCGTCGACCTGCGCGAGTTGCTCGGCTTCGATTACGAGATAGTCGTTTCCGAGTCCGTGAAATTTAGTGAACCTGGGGGACATTTTTTGAGGCGTCTTTTGATTCGGGTTTGTCGTTGAACGAAGCGAGCAGGAGCGCAATCGGGTCGATGCACGCCGCGCGCGGATCGACGCCGCGCGGATAGTTGTTCACCATGATCGAGAACGCGAGTTTTTCGCCGGCAGCGGTCGTGACGTAGCCGGCGAGACTCGCCGCCGAACTCAGCGAACCGGTCTTTGCGTGCAGATTGTTTTCCGCGGGCGTGCCTTTGAAGCGGTTGCGTAGTGTGCCGTCGACGCCGGCGATCGGCAGCGCGTCGCGAAAGACGTCGGCGTAGCGATGCTTGCTCATGAACGTCAACAACTGCACGGAAGCTTCGGCGGTGATCATGTCGTTGCGTGAAAGTCCGGAGCCGTCGTCGAGCACAAGTGATTCGGGGCGAATGCCGGCGGTTTTTAGAAACGTTTTGACGGCTTCGATACCGAGCTCTTCGGACGTTGCGTTTGGGATCGGAATCGCGGGCGGCGGAGATACTTTGCCGAGTGTGCGCAGGATTAGTTCGGTGTAAAGGTTCTGGCTTGGCTTCAACGTTTGCGACGCGATCACGCTGAAAGGCGGAGATTGAAGCGTGGCGATCTCTTGCTGCGCCACAGATGGAACGGATGACATGGATGGAAGCGTGATCTCGCCAGTGACGCGCGACTTGCCCGTGATCACAACACCTTTCGTTGCGAGCGAATTGCGGAGGAGATAGACGAAGAGCAGCGCCGGATGCGAGATGCCGATGCCGCCGGTGTAACCGCGATCGTCTACTGGAATCGTGCCGGTGATCGTGATCGTGTTTTCGTTAAGCCCGCGATGAATCGAGATGTTTCGGATCATGCCTTTCGCTGAAGTCGTCACGTTATTGACGATTGTCAGCAACGGATCTGGCGGACCCGTCGTGATCACTGCCGATTGGCCCACGGCTGCTCCCGGCTTGATGAACAGATCGAGCGCGTTGTCGTTGACGGTGAGCGGCGTGACTTCCGCGCCGTAGTACCACGTCAAGTCTTCCCACTCCCAGCCTGCGCCGTACTTTGGACCAACGAAGTAAGTCTCGTCGCCGACGAGATCGCCCTCGACTCGTTTCACGCCCGCCGCGACGATACGCGCCGCGAGATCGTCGATGGTTTTGAAGTAATCGCCGTTGTTGAAACGCGCGGCGATCGACGGATCGCCGCGGCCGTAGATTCGCAAGTCGCCGCGAACAACGCCGGCCGTATCAGGCCGCGCGGGCGCGTAGACTGAAGTGACGAAACGATAATCGGGCGACAACCGATCGAGCGCCGTCGCGAGCGTGTAGATCTTCATGTTCGACGCGGGTCGCAGCAGCTTTTCGGCGTTGCCTTCGAAGAGCACGCGACCGCTGTCGAGCGAAGTCACTTTGATTCCGATCAGCGCGGGCGCGAGCTCGGGTTTCGCCAGGATCTGTGAAATCCGTGTTTGCAGCTCGGCGACTGTTTTCGGCGCCGCGGCTGGCGCGACGGTCTGCGCACTCAGCGGCGCTAACGCAAACGCCAGCACTAGAACGAGGGATATTAATTTTGGGGACCTGTTCATAACCTTTTCAATAGTTCCACAAACCTCGGATCGTCACGAATAGAAGCCAGATTCGGGTCGTTTTCAAAACACGGTCGGTTCGCGTTCCCGAGCGCAATCGATCGCTCAAGCCATTCAAACGCATCGTTGTGCAAACCTTCAAGCGCGTAAACGGACGCTATCGAATAACTGATGTCAGCATCCACTTCGCCATTGCGTTTCACGTCGCTCGTGAGCTGCGCGAGCGCTTCCTCGTGCTTTCCCTGCGCGCTCAGACACATGGCCAGAAACGGGCGAATGCCGTGCATGTTCGGATGCTGCTCGACGACGCCGCGCATCAGCTCCGCCGCGGCGTCCGTCTGGCCAGTGTAATACAAAGCGAGCGCGCGGAAAGTCTGGACCAGCGCGTTGTCGGGTTCGTTCGCGTTGTCGAGCTGACGAAACACTTCGTCAAACTGGCCGAGATACATGTAAACAAGCGCGCGGCTGTAACTCGCCACCACGTGCGCCGCCGGGTCGAGCCGCACGAGTCGATCAAAACTATGCAACGCACGTCCGTATTCACCGTCGAGACGATGCAACAGCGCCTTCACGAAATGCACCACCGGCTCGTTCGGCGCTTCACGGCGCGCGCGCTTCACCTCTTCCCACGCCTTCTCCTTTTTGCCGCGCCACAGATAAACGAAAACCATCAACATGCGCGCTTCGCAGATGTTTGGATCGAGCGCGAGCGCTTTCGTGAAAGCTGCTTCGGCGCGCTCGTAATCTTCCGCGCCGCCGAAGCCTTTGAACACGCGGTTCACGTAACACGCGCCGATGCCGTCGTGGGCCAACGCAAAGTTCGGATCGAGTTCGACTGCGCGCTCGAAGTGCGCGATCGCGGCGTCGCAGTCTTCACGTGACAACGTGCGAAAGATAAAACGCGCGAAGAGATCGCGGCCGCGTAAGTATTGTTCGTACGCAGCGGGATTCTGCGTTGCGGCTTTCGCGATGCCGGACTGTTCCGCCGGGCTCAGCTCGACGCGCAAGCCTTCGACGATGCGCTGCGCGATCGTGTCCTGGACCGTGATGATGTCGGAAACGGCGGTGTCGATGCGATCGCTCCATAACAACTCGCCTGAAGCGACGTCGATCAGTTGCGCAGTTACGCGGAACCGTTCGCCCGAATGAATGAAACCGGCGGTCAACACCGCGCTCACGTGCAACTCCTCGCCGATCTCGCGCGGGTCTCTCTGCTGGCCCTGATAGCGCGCGATAACCGACGACGGCCGCACGATCAGCGAGCGCACGCGCGCGAGCTCGGTAATCACGGCGTCGGCAAGCGAGAACTCGTAAAAACTCGCAGCCGGATCGTTGCTCAAGTTTCGAAAGCAAAGGATCGCGAGGCTCTTCTTTTCCTGGTCCGCGACAGTCGTGAACGGCGTTTCGTGAATGCCTGACTTCGAAGATGTGACCGCATTTGGCGCTGAAGTTGGTGCTTCAGTCCGCGTGATCGACTTTAGCCAGCGCACGGCGCGCGAGACTGGATTCGCACCTGACAGATGGCGCGGCGGCTCGGGCGTCACGCTCTGAAATCCCGTCACTCCCGCGTCGAATTCCTGTAGCACTTGCCGCAGCTCGTTGCGAAAGTCGTCCATGTTCTGGAAGCGATCCTTCG
>DASXXL010000427.1:0-7329 GCA_036503085.1 Pyrinomonadaceae bacterium
GCTGTTGTCGCTGGTCCGAAGCCGTTGTGACCAACGACAGGCCGCGGCGCTCGTCGTCACGCACGACATCAACCTCGCCGCTCAATTCGCCGATCAAATTTTGCTGATGAAGCAGGGGAAGGTCCTCGATGCTGGACCACCGCACGCAGTCTTGACGCCCGAGCTGCTGCGCGAAGTTTTTGATGTAACCGTTTTAGTTGACGCCCATCCGGTCACGAACGCGCCGCGCGTTACGCCGGTACACGGCAGGAGAAGTTAAGATGAAAACCACGCTGCTATTTCTCATACTCGTTTCCGCGACGAACGTTTTCGCGCAAAGCACAAGCTCGATCACGGGCACCGTCACTGACGAGCACGGCGCAAAAGTTTCGGGCGCGAAGGTGACGCTCACGTTCGCTTCGGCAAGCGAACTCACCACCACAACCAATCAAGCGGGCGCGTTTGAATTTACGAAACTGAAACCCGGTTCCTATCTGCTGGAGATCGAAGCCGAAGGCTTCGCTGTATTCACTTCCGAACAGATCCAGCTCACACGCGGCGAAAGCAAAGCGATCCCAATCCAACTCCGGGTTGCAGGCATCAACGCGAGCGTCGTCGTTACCGCGACCGGCACGGCCCAACGTGCCGACGACGTCGCGAAAGTCGTTTCCACTCTCGACGCGCAGGAGATCGAAGCAAAACACGACTTGACTCTCAGTGAGGCTTTGCGCGGCGTACCGGGACTGCGCGTGCAGCAACAGGGATCGCCGGGCGCACTCACGAGTCTGCGTTTGCGCGGCCAGCGAAACTTCGACACCGCGCTGCTGCTAGACGGCTTGCGCGTGCGCGATGCGAGCGACATCAACGGTTCGGCGTTGGTGCTCTTTCCCGACCTCGTGCCGGTCGCGCTCGATCGCGTGGAGATCCTCCGCGGCGCCGGTTCGTCAATCTACGGCACACACGCGATCGGCGGCGTCATCAACCTGATTCCGGACGCGGGCGCGGCGGGATTTCATTTCAGCGGCGGCTTCGAAGGCGGCGGCCTCGCGACCTATCGCGAACACTTGCAGGTTTCCCACGGCAGCGACAAGTTTGGTTTCAACCTCGGCGTCAATCGAATCGACGTACGAAACGGAATCGACGGCGACGATGAATACGGCAATACGGGCTTCGCGGGCCGCGCACAGTTTCATCTGACGCAGTCGATCACGATCTCCGGCAATCTCTACGGCACGATCGCGAACGCGCGTGTAAACGACAGCCCGTTTGCTCTACCGGCTGCGTTCGCACATCTCGGGATTTTTCCGCAAGCGGTCGCGGGCGTGACCTTTCAACCTGACTTCAACAATCCTGATCAGGGCCGTCGCAATCGCTTTCTCGTCGGCTCGGGACGATTCTCGCAAGTCGTGAACGACCGCGTGTCTTACACCGTTGCTTATCAACGCGTGTCGAGCAACAGAAGAAACTACAACGGTCCCGCAGTCGATCCACGCTTCGCCGCGTTTGTGCCGTTTGGTGATTTCGAATTTTCGAACGTGAATCGCGGCACGACCGACACCGTCGACGCGCGTGCGAACCTGCAACTCGCGCGATCGAATCTCGCGACAGCGGGCGTTGAGTTCGAACGCGAGTCGTTGTTTCAGAGTTCGCAGCCGTCATTCACATTCTTCAACAACACGACGGACCGGCAGCGGACGTTTGCAGTATTCGGACAGGACCAGTTGTCGTTTCTGGAAGATCGCTTGCGAATCTCAGTCGGCGTGCGCCGACAGTGGTATCGCATTCGCAGCGCCGATCGTCCGGGCTTTCTCCAAGGGCGAGAGGCGGAAAGCTCTGTCACCGGCGATGGCTCGATCGCGTATCTCTTCAATCGCACCGGCACGAAGCTGCGGGCTCACGTTGGTAACGGTTTTCGTGCGCCTTCGCTGTTCGAGCGTTTCGGTGAAGGAACGTTCTCTGGCGCGGGCATAGTTCGTTTTGGCGATCCGACGCTGCGTGCGGAACAGTCGATCAGCGTCGACGGTGGTTTCGATCAGAGGTTAGCGACTGATCGCGTACTCTTCGGCGCGACTTACTTCTACACACGCTTGCAACGCGTGATTACGTTCACGGGATTTCTGGTCGACCCACTCGGTGTGGGCCGATTCAGTGGCTTCGTGAACGGACCGGGCGGCATGTCTCGCGGCGTCGAGAGTTATCTGCAGGCCGCGCCGGTGAAGGGAATGGAGGTGCGTGCGTCTTACACCTTCACGAACAGCGATCGCGCGGTCGCCGGCGGTGCACTCGCGCCTGAGTACGTCATCCCGAAACACCTGATCGGCTTCACACTCACGCAAAGACTCAGAGCGTTTCTGTTCAACGTCGATGTAAACCGAACGGGCTCGTACATCGCGCCGGTGTTTGAGAACAACTTCCCGTTTCGCATGGCCGAGCTGCGGTTTGACGGTTACACGAAGGCGGATGCCTTTGCGAGTTATGAACGGCGCGTGGGCGAACGTTGGACGTGGACTCTATTCGGCGGCGTGGAAAACTTCTTGGATCGGAAATACTACGAGAACGGATTTCTCGCGCCGGGTGCGGTTGGGCGCGGCGGAATCAAATTGAAGTTCTAGAAAGGATCAGGTTGCAAGGTGTGCGAACTCACGGACGCAAGTGCGTCACTTACAGAATTCGTCCTTGCAACCTGAAAGCGAAACTAAGTCCTCTTTGTAAACAACCCACCGGCTAAAAACAGGATGCCGAGCAGGCAATGGATCGCGTGGTCCGAGGTTCCGAACATCAACGTATCGTCAAGCACATGCCACAGGCGATCTGTTCCAGTGCCGAAGGCGAATCCGAGTATGCCCAACGCGAGATAGACCACGCCAAAGATCAAACAAAAGGCTTTTGCTGCCGAGAGAGAACCGGCGAAGCCGAAGTATAGTGCAATAACGCCCGAGACAATATGGACGACGTTGTGTGCTGGCTCTAGATGCGCGCCAAGTAAATCGTGCTTCGCAAAGCCGACCACACCCACCAACAAGAAAACGACTCCCAAAATCTTGCAAATAGTCTTTGCCATTTGTGACCCGCTCCTATGTCAAAGTTGTGAACCAGCGGCAACGTACCCGCGTGTGGGCCGGGTATCCGCGCTTCAAGCTCATGGTGGTTCGAGTAGTGCGCCGCATGTATACCAGAGAGTCGGGTCGGTTTGCAAAGTTTTTTGCAGACGTGGGTGATATACTGTTCGCCAATCTGTTCAATCAAAGGGGTGCAATATGATTCGACGCAAGAGGAGTCTGACCGGTCGAGTCCTGGTGGTGGCGTTGGTCCTGGTGTTTGGCGCGGTGTCGGCGAGCGCTTACACGATCGTGATGCGCGATGGACGAAAGGTGCAGATACCAGACCAGTTCACGGTAACGAATTCCACGTTGACGTATGAAGCAGGCGACGACATTCAAGTGACGATTCAGTTGAACACCGTCGACATTGCGGCGACTGAGCGAGCAAACGGGGAAGCGAGGGGCGCGTTTCTGGCAAGAGCCACGAAGCTGCAACTGGTGGTTGGACCTTCACCGGCGCCGGCCCAGCGCAGTAGAGCGGCGCGCTCGATTACGAATGCGGATCTGGAAACGTACCGGCGTGCGCGTGTTCAGGGCGAGCAGGACTATGAGCGGAGTCGCAAAGAGTTGGGCCTGCCGTCGATGGAAGAGCGACGCCGCGAGGCGGCTGCTATTCAAGAGCGCACGCTCGAGCAGGTGCGTAACATGCGCAAGCAACAAGAACTGGAGCAGGAAGCTGAGTGGCGCAATCGCGCGCAGTTGTTCCGCATGGAAGCGAACGACGGGCGTGGTCCGCGGTTCATCGAGGCGTTTCCATTCGACGGGTTCTCGAGTTTTCCGTTCGACGGTTTTGGTTTTGGTAACGGCGTCGGCGGATTTGGGCGGTTTAATCGCTTGCCGGTTTCGCTGTTTCCGGGATTTTTATCGACACCGATAACACCGTTTCCTTCGCTAAGACCAACGAGAAGACCGTTGTTGTTCAGCACGCCCGGAACTCGCGTTGTCGTGCGGTCCGGTCGCCGGAGAAGCCACTGAAACATAGATGACTTGGGAAACAATCATCGGCCTCGAGATTCACGCTCAACTGAGCACTGAATCCAAAATCTTTTGCGGCTGCGCTACGCGTTTCGGCGACGAGCCCAACTCAAACACTTGCCCGACGTGTCTCGGTTTGCCGGGCGCGCTGCCCGTCTTGAACCGTCGTGTAGTCGAACTCGGTGCGCGCGCGGCGCTCGCGCTTGGTCTGCACATAAACAACCAGTCGATCTTCGCGCGTAAGAATTATTTCTATCCCGACTTGCCGAAGGGCTATCAGATCTCGCAATACGATCAGCCGTTCTCGGCGAATGGCGAGCTCGAGATCATGACAGCCGAACGTGACACCGCGGGCCATCCCGTTGAGTGGCGGCCGAAGAAGATTCGCATCACGCGACTGCATCTCGAAGAAGACGCCGGCAAAAACGTGCACGAAGGTCTGCCCGACGTCGATCGCTATTCCTATATCGATCTGAATCGTGCGGGTGTGCCTTTGGCTGAGATCGTGACCGAGCCTGACTTCCGCTCATCGTGGGAAGCCTACGACTACGTCAATCACGTGCGGCGTGCGCTGCAATGGGTTGGCGCTTCGGAGGCTGACATGGAGAAGGGAAACTTGCGTTGCGAGGCGAACGTTTCCGTGCGGCGTGTGGGTGAGGAGAAGTTCGGCACTAAGGTGGAACTGAAGAACCTTAACTCGGTGCGGTTTATGCAACGCGCGATCGAGTATGAAGTCGCGCGTCACATCAAGACGCTCGAAGCGGGTGGACGCATCGCGCAGGAGACGCGTTTGTGGGACGACCGGGCAATGGAGACGCGCGTCATGCGTTCGAAAGAAGAAGCGCACGACTATCGCTACTTTCCCGAGCCTGATCTACAGCCGTTGGTTGTGAGCGATGAGTTCGTTCATCGTGTGCGCGCGGCGCTGCCGGAGTTGCCGGAGCAGCGGATCAAACGCTTCGCTGAAGAGTATGAGTTGAGTTTCGCCGATGCTTCGCAACTCGTCTCGGACCGTTCGCTCGCGGACTACTACGAAACGGCGGCGAAGACGTCCGGAAATCCGCGCGGCGCTGCAAACTGGATTCGCTCGGAGTTGTTGCGCGAGCTCGAAGCGGCAGGAAAGACGGCAGCGGAGTCGCCGGTTCCGGCGGAAGAGTTGGGTGCGCTCGTGCGGCTGATCGACGAAGGCAAGATCAGCGGCAAGCAAGCGAAAGATGTTCTGGTTGAGATGTTCAAGAGCGGCAAGGGCGCGCTCGCGATCATCGAGGAACAAGGCTTGGTCCAGGTGAGCGACACCGGCGAGATTGACGCGCTGATCGATGAAGTGATCGCCGCGAATCCCGAACCGGTCGCGGCTTATCGCGGCGGCAAAGAGGCGTTGTTCGGGTTCTTCGTCGGGCAGGTGATCAAAGCGTCGAAAGGAAAGGCCAATCCGAAAGTCGTGAACGAACGCCTGCGCGCGAAGTTGTCCGCGTAAATCCCTGTTATGAAATTATCTGGTAGCAAAGCCGTAGTCACAGGTGGGACGAAGGGTATCGGTCGTGCGATTGCGCGCGCGTTGATTGGTATCGGCGTCGATGTCGTTATTAGTTCTCGCCACGAAGACGAACTGACCAAAACAACGCGTGAATTAAACGAACTCGGGCCTGGTCGTTGCGCCGGCGCAATCTGCGACGTTCGTGATGAGTCACAAGTGAAGGAATTCTTCACTCACGCGGCGACGATACTGGGCGGTCTCGACATTCTCATCAATAACGCCGGTATCGGCTTGTTTGCACCGGTCGAACAGATGAGCGGCGATGATTTCCGTGCTGTAATCGAGACCAATCTTTGCGGCGTCTTCTACTGTTGCCACGAAGCGATACCGTTGCTGAAGCAGCGCGGCGGCGGTTACATCATCAACGTTTCTTCGCTCGCCGGCGCTAATCCTCATGCGGAAATGGCGGCTTACAACGCTTCGAAGTTTGGTCTGAATGGATTCAGCGAGGCGTTAATGCAGGAAGTTCGTCACGATGGGATCAAGGTGAGTTACATTATGCCGGGCTCAGTTAACACGGAGTTTGGTGGTGACGAGACGAGCGCCGCAAAGAGTTGGCAACTGCAACCTGAAGACATCGCGCAGGTCGTGATTAATCTACTGAACTATCCACAACGCGCGCTGCCAAGCCGCATAGAAATTAGACCATCGCAACCACCGAAAAGATGAAAATATCGACTTTGCTGTTCCTCGCCTTCTCACTAATCGTCGTCAACAATCTCAACGCTTCCCAGGAACCACCTGAGCTTCAGGAAGCGGACACGCTAACGGCCTCTGTCGTTAAGCTATACAGTCAGGCCAAGTACAACGAAGCGTTGCCGCTCGCGAAACGCGCCTTGCAGATCCGCGAAAAGTTATTACCGCGCACCGATCAGCGTGTCTTCGATTCGTTGAAGAATCTTGGCGAGGTCTATATCGGGAAACAGGATTACGACTCGGCAAAAGAGATCTTCAAGCGGTTACTCCAGGCGCAGGAAGAACGATTTGGTCCGGACAGCGTGAACCTGGCGTCGACACTGGATCGACTGGCGCCGCTGCAATACCGCGCGCTGAGTTTCGACGACGCAGAGAAGTCGTATCAACGGGCGCTGGCGCTGCGTGAAAAGGCTTTTGGCAGTAATCATGAGGAGGTAGCGCGGTCCGTGTTCGCGATCGCCGAGTTCTATCGTAAGCGCAAGGACTTGACGCGCGCGGCGGAGAATTACAGGCGCGCGTTGACGATGTACGGACAGCTTTCGGGTATTACCACGGCAGAGTTTGAGCGGGTGAGCGACGGGTATGCATGCCTCGGCTACGAGTATCAGCAGAAACAAGTGTTCAGCGACATCCTGGACATTCGCAAGCGATCTGCGCCGGAGGTGCATGAGGCTGATCCTTATTCGCTAATAAACGGCAGAGCGTACAGTATGCCGAAGCCGGAGTACCCCGAGGAGGCCAAACGGCTGCGGCTTGCCGGTACGGTCGTAGTCAAGGTCATGATTGACGAAGCCGGAAAAGTTATCTCGGCGAGAGACATTTGCTACGGACCACCTTACTTGAGCGAAAGCGCCGTGGCCGCGGCTATGAAAGCCCGCTTCAGTGCCACCCAATTGAACGGCGTGCCGGTGAAGGTCTCCGGCATCATCCAGTATCACTTCGTAGGGCGGTGATAACGAGCAGATGCGGGCGGTGGTCCAACGAGTGACGCGAGCGCAAGTGACGGTTGACGATCAAGTTGTGGGCGAGATCGAGCGCGGA
>DASXXL010000428.1:0-8154 GCA_036503085.1 Pyrinomonadaceae bacterium
TGTCTCGAATGCCACGCTTCGTTCTTCGAACCGGTGAACAACGGCACGGTCCCGAATCGTTATCGACGCACAGATTACGTTCTCGGCGTTTCATGCGAACGTTGCCATGGACCAGGCGCGCAACACGTCGGGCTCAACTCCGCGCCCAATGCAAAACCCGCACAACAAGCCATCATCAACCCGGCGAAGCTGCCGCGCGCACGTCAGATCGATCTGTGCGGCCTATGCCACGCCGGCGTCGGCGTGTCGAAGACGGCGCCGTTCTCTTTCAACGTCGGCGACGTACTCGACAACTACATTCAATTCGAAAAACCGAAACCCGACGAACCGCTCGACGTTCACGGCAATCAACTCGAACTACTCGAACGCAGCAAGTGTTTCCAATCATCGAACATGACTTGTTCGACGTGTCACGACGTGCACCAGCCGCAACGCGACCCCGCTTACTTCTCAGACAAGTGTCTCCAATGTCACAAGGTGCAGAGCTGCGGGTTGTTTCCCAAACGCGGCCGCGCGCTCGTCGGTAAGTGCGTCGATTGCCACCTGCCGAACCAGGACTCAAACGTCATCTTCTCCAGCCACGATCGCGTCCGCATCGTTCCGAAGGTGCGCAATCACTGGATCAAGATTTATCGCTAAGCCACAAAGAGGCACAAAGGCACAAGAAAACATCATTACTTTTCTTGAGGCTCTTGTGCCTTTTTGTCACTAACGCGGTGTGGGTTCGTTGGGTTTCGTGATGCGAATCCAGTGATCGGTGAAGTTTGCGTGCATGCCGGCGAGTTCGACTTTCGGCATGTGACACGTCGCGCATTTGCTGGTGCTGACAGGACAAAAAGGCGCGCTGCGGCGCTCGGTCTTCGCGTCTTTCGCGGTCGTGAGGTGACACGCGAGACACTTCTGGTCGTAATAAGCCGCGTCTTTTTGCAGGTGCTCGTGCGGATTGTGACAAGCGAGACAACTGATGCGCGGATCGTTCGTGTTGTGTCCGCGGCTATTGAACATCCGATACGGTTGAAAGCGAATGTTGTTGATGCCCGATTGGCCCGGCAACAGCATCGCCTGCTCGAAACTCGTGTGACACGTGCCGCAGAACGACTGCGATAACTCGTTTCCGCCTAACGCGCGGGGGTTGAAGATCTGCGGCTCGTCGAGGTTCTTCGCTTTCATCGCTGCGAGGTGCTTTTCGCCTGGTCCATGACACGCTTCACAACCAATCCCCGGCCGCAACTGGTCCAACTTCAACTCCGTGCCCTCGACCGCGCCTGTCGTGTGACAACCAAAACACTGTTGCGGTTCGTCGCCGGCGATCGCGCGTCCCAATCCATCTTCCAACGAAGCAGGCACGTTCGGCAGATGGCCGATCGTGAAGTCGAGGCCGCGCAGTTTTTCGAAGTAGCTGACGCGCGTCTCGTAAAGCAGATCGTTATGACGAAACACAAACGTCTGGCCCACGTGGCCTTGGCCGAAGCAGTAAAGAATCGGTTTCGACACCGTATTCTTGCCGTCAGTGATGCTATAGACGATCGAAGCGCCGTCGCGCGCGAGTGTGTAAGTGTAAGGGCCGTTGCGAAAGGTTAACTTGCCGCGCGCCGTCACGATGCGGCAATCGGGCGCGACTTCGAGCGCCTGCGCCATCGGCGTGTCGAGTTGTTTTGCCTGTTCTTTATGACACTCGACGCAGGCTTTGTTGCCGACGTAATGAATGCCGCGTGTCTCAGAGTTGGGCCGCCAGGTCGTGAAGAGATCGTTTTGTTGCGCCTGACACAACAGAACAAGCCATCCACAGATTACACAGATTTTACCGAGCCTGCCCAACACCTTCGACCACCTTGATGTATTTGTTGAGCGGCACATTGGTGAGCCGATCTGTGGTTCCGCTGGGCCAACGAATTTCGATCGAGTCGACCTTCGCGGCCGTGCCGACTCCAAGGATCTCGCGCGGATCTTGCGACGAAAGATAACTGCCGCCGCCCGTGCGCAAACGCGTTCGTTTCACGCCGCCGCCCTGCCATGTGATCACCGCGCCGACCGCCGCTGAGTTACTTTTTTTTGCAACGAGATCGAGCCCGACCCAGTTGTTCTTGTTGCCACCTTGATTTCGCAACAGCAGCGGCGCTTCGCCATTGTTCGACACTAGCACGTCCAGATCACCGTCGTTATCGAAATCGCCGACCGCCATTCCGCGTCCCGAAAACACACGGCCAAACACCGCGCCCGACGTCGCGCTCACGTCCTTGAAGCCCTTGCCCGTGTTCTCAAACAACAACAGCGGCTCCTTGTAAGTCACACGTGCAATGCGCGACGCGATCATGTCGTCGGGGTGGCCGTTGACGAGAAACAGATCCGGATCGCCATCGTTGTCGTAGTCGAAAAACTTCAAGCCCCAACCACTCAACAGGTGCGTCGAAGGCGCGATCTCGCCAGGCTGGTCCGTGAAGATCAACTCCTTGTCGTTGTGATAGAGACTGAAGAACTCGTGATCGATATTCGCGACGAAGAGATCCTGCCAACCATCGCCATCGTAATCGACCGCATCGACGCCCATGCCCGAACGCGGCCGGCCCGCTTCGCCGTAAGCGACACCCGCCGCGAGTCCCATCTCTTCAAACTTTCCCTTGCCTTTGTTGACGAAAAGAAAATTCGGCATCGTGTCGTTCGCGACGAAGAGATCCATCAGACCGTCGTTGTTCACGTCGGTCGCTACTGCGCCGAAAGACTTACCGGGCGAATCGGCAATGCCCGACTCGCGGCTCACGTCGGTAAACGTGCCGTCGCCGTTGTTGTGAAAGAGACGCGACGGCGTGGGCTTGAAAAGTCGCGGCACACAGTAATAACGGACTCTCAAAGTCGGATCGGTGCAAAGCGGATTTTGCGACTTATCGTAGTAGACAAAGCTCGACACAAACAGATCGAGCTTTCCGTCGTTATCGTAGTCAAACCAGGTCGCGCAGGTAGACCAACCGGGCGCAGCGACACCCGCTTTTTCGGTCACGTCGGTAAACGTGCCGTTGTCGTTGTTGCGGTAGAGAATGTTCGAGCCGTAGTTGGTGATGTAGAGATCGACGTAACCGTCGCCGTCGAAATCCGCTGCGGCCACGCCCATGCCAAACTTGCCGCCAGCGACACCCGCTTTGGCAGTCACGTCGGTGAACGTGCCGTCGTGATTGTTGTGATAGAGCGCGTTCTTCAACGGTGTCGTGGGCGTGAAGAAATCGGATGGACCACTGTTGACGAAGTAGATGTCCATCCAGCCGTCGTTGTCGTAATCGAGAAAGGCGCAGCCGGCGCCGACGGTTTCGGGTAACTGTCGATCCGCGGACTGCGCGTTGTTGTGCACCCAGGTGATCTTGCTCGTTTGCGGCGGCACCTCTTCGAAGGTGATGGGCGCAAAAATCAGCATCAGAATTAGGGCCACAGATGACACGGATAACACGGATGACACGGATGTTAGTTGGGACTTTTGGGCGGCAGCACGACGACGCCGTCGCCGCTCGCGCCTTTCGCTTTTAACTGCTCGACGATCTTCATCTCTTCCTGCGCGCGCGCGGGATCTTTCAGACGCGCATACAACAGCGCGAGATTATAATGCGCGGTCGGCTCTTCCGGATCGAGCTTCACCGCGGTTTCGAGTTCTTCTTTCGCGCGCGGGTAGTTGCGCAGCTTGATGTAGCTCGAGCCGAGGGCGATGCGCGCGTACGCGTAGTTCGGCAACTTCTGCACCGCCTTCTCAAACAACTCGATCGCTTTGGCGTCCTCGTTCTGTTCCTGGGCCACGAGGCCGAGATAATAGAAAACTTCCGGCATCGGCGCTGCGGAGCGCGCGCTCTTCTCGAGCCACAAACGCGCTTCGTCATACTTCTTCTGGTTGAGCAGCACGTAGCCGAGATGAATCTGTGCCTGTTCGCTCGCGGGTTGTAGTTGGAGCAAATGACGAAAGATCTTTTCGGCTTCGAAGAGATCGCCTTTACGCAGCCACGCGATGCCGAGCGAGAGCATGTAAGCGGGTTCGTTGGGCCGCAGCTTGAGCGCGTTTTCGAGCGCTGCTTTGGCGGCGTCAAACATGCCGACTTGTAGCGCGAGACTCGCGAATTTGTATAAGAGTTCCGGCGACTGCGAATCGGCTGTGAGCGTGCCGACGCGGTTCAGATAGATCGTGGCTTCTCTGATCTCGCCTTTCAGCCGCGAGATTTGCGCGAGACCGAGGAGTGCGCCGGCGTTGTCGAGACGACCGTCGAGGGCGTTGAGATATTGGCGTTCGGCGTCGTCGGGGTTGTTGGTCGCGAGATAGGCGTCGCCTAAGACGACCATCGCATCAGTGTTTGTCGGTTCGATCGTGAGGACTTCGGTTAGTTGGACCACCGCTTTGGCGGGTTCGCGTTTTTGTAAATAGAGGTAAGCGAGGTTCATGCGCGCGCCGGAGTAGCGTGGATCGTTGACGACGGCGCGCACGAAAAGCGTTTCTGCTTCGTTAAGACGATTTTGTTTTGCGCGAATCGTGCCGAGAAGGTTTAGGGCGACGGGTTCGTTTGGTTTTGACTTTAAGATTAGGGATAGTTGGCGTTCGGCTTCGACTGTTTTGTTTTCGCGAATAAGCGTGGCTACGCGCTCTAAGCGCGCGACGTCCTGTGCGACGGCCGTTGTAAAGGGGATTACAGCGATAGACGCCAACACCACAGATCTTAATAAAAAACGAAATTTCACGAGCTCGACTTCGTAAACTCCTTCTCGTCGACTTTGCCCTGACCTTCTTTGATGGTCAGGATGCGGTTCACGCCCACGTTTGTGATCTTGTCGACCGCGCCGCTGGGCCAACGCACTTCGATCAAATCGATCTTGGTTCTTTTCTCCAGGCCGAAATGCAAGCGCAGGTCGCTTTGCGAAAGATAACTGTCGCCGCTGCGCACTTCATCGATCTGCATCAGGTCGCCGGCGACGACTCTCACGCGCGCGCCGATGCCGTCGCGATTGCTCTTCACGCCGACCGTCTTGATGAGGATTGAATTATTCGCGTTTCCGTTGTCGTTGCGCAATAGCTGCGGCGGACCGTCGAGATCCGAGATCAACAGATCGACGTCGCCGTCGTTATCGATGTCGCCAAACGCCACGCCGCGACTCGCATGAAGCTCAGTAAAGATCGAGCCAAACTGCGATGCGATCTCCGTGAACGTCCCATCGCGATTGTTCCGGTGAAACAAACGCGGCTGACGATAATTTGGTAGCTGCGGATAAACATGCCCGTTCACGACGAGCAGATCGACCCAGCCGTCGTTATCGTAGTCGAAAAACTTCGTGCCCCAACCGACGTATGGCAGACTCAGGGCCGCAACCTTAGCCGAATAAGCAACGTCGGTAAACGAGTTCGGCGCATCGTTGTGATAGAGCGTGTTGTACTCGTCGGCGAAATTCGTGATGAAGATGTCGAGCCGGCCGTCGTGATCGTAGTCGCCCGCAGTGACGCCCATACTGCCTTGTTCGCTGCCGTTCTCGTTCACGGCCGTTCCCGCAGTGAATCCGATCTCCTTGAACGTGCCGTCGCCGTTGTTGTGATAGTAAAAATTCGGCGTCGAGTCGTTCGCGACAAAAAGATCGACCCAGCCGTCGCCGTCGAAGTCGCCGGTGAGCACGCCGAGACCGTAGAAACCTTCGGAATCGGACACGCCCGCCTTCTTTGAAACTTCGGTGAACGTGCCGTCGCCATTGTTGTGGAACAGCGAATCGCCCGCGCCTTTCAGACCGCGTGGTCCACACTGCACCGGAATCGATTTGTACGTGCACGTCTGTCCCTGGCCAAACTCCGGCAGATGATCGATGTCGAAGTCGACGTAGTTTGAGACGAAGAGATCGAGATAGCCGTCGTGATCGTAATCGAAGAATGAAGCGCCGGTGGACCAACGCGGATCGCTCACGCCCGCTTTGGCGGTGACGTCGGTGAACGTGCCGTTGCCGTTGTTTTTGAAAAGATGATCGGGGCCCAGACAGGTCACGTAAAGATCTTCGTAGCCGTCGTTGTTGTAGTCGCCGACGGCGACGCCCATACCCCAGCCACCGTCGCTCACGCCGGCTTTTTCGCCCACTTCGGTGAACTTGCCGTTACCGTCGTTGTGATATAGCTGACTCTTCGTCTTGCCTTTTGACTTCACGAGATCGACCGAAAGCGAGTTGACGAGAAAGAGATCGAGTTTGCCGTCGTTGTCGTAGTCGAACATCGCGACGCCGCCGCTCATCGATTCGACGATGTACTTCTTCTCGGGTGACGCGACATGTTTGAACGTGATGCCCGCTTGCGTGGTGATGTCGGTGAAGGTGACTTTTGAAGTCTGCGTGGCCGCAGGCGCGAGTACGAGCGACGAAACCATTAAAACCAAAATTACCAGACGAATCATTAATTACCTTTAGCCCGCGCCTTCTCCTTTAAGTCCTTCGACATCTCGAGCTGGTCTTCGCCTTCTTTCTTCCGTCCGGCTGCGAGGTAAGCGCGGCCTAGCTGGTAATGCACGTGCGGCTGATCGGGCCTGAGTTTCGCCGCTGTTTCGAGATTCGTCACGCTGCCCGCCACGTCACCTTGCTGCAACAGCGCCTTGCCGAGCTCATAATACGCATCCGCAAAATCGGGCCGCTCCTGGATGACTTCGCGCATCAACTTGATGCCGCGCTCGGTCTGCTGTTGGGCCAACGTCACAAAGCCCAGGTGATACTTTGCCGTGACATCGTTCGGATTCACCGCGAGCTCGCTTTCAAACTCACGCGCCGCGAGATCCATCTTGCCGTCTTTTAAATAGATCAGACCCGAGTAGAAATGCGCTAGACGCACTTTGTCATCGATCGCGAGCGCCGCGCGCAACTCTTCGAGCGCCTTCTCGGTTTCACCGCGTTCGTAATTCGCCTGGCTGAGCAGGATGTGCAACTCCGGCGTGTTGGCGCCAATCACCACCATCTGCTCGATCGCGCGATTCGCTGCTTCGAGCTGACCGTCTTTCAAGAGCGAAAGCGCGAACGGATAATACAACCCCGCATCCTGGGTCTTGACCGCCACCACTTCCTGCAACAACGTCGCGGCCTTCGCGTAGCTCTGCGTTGCGAAGTAACTCAAGCCGAGCAACTGCTTGATGCCGATGTTACCCGGATCAACTTTCAACTCGTTTTCGAGCGCCGGGATTGCATCTTTGTAGTTTTCCGAGCGGTAGTAAGCGAGACCGAGATTGTAATTGAGTCCTGCCTGACTCGGATTCAATTTTGCCGCTTGCGCAAACTGCGCGGCCGCTTCGCGAAAGTCTTCCTGTTGCGCCTTCAGCAAGCCGATGCTGTTGTGCGCGGCGGCGGCGAACTTCGCAAACAGCACTTCTTCAGATCGCAGCTTATCGATCGTTTTCGCATCCAGCGCCGGCGCCTCGGCCACGACGCCTTCGGCTTTCACAAGCTCCGTGTTGCCTTGTTGATTCGGCACGGGCGTACCGCTGATAAACGCGCCGACTTTCTTCTCGTCCATCTTGAAGCCTTTCGACTTCAACTCCGCGGACGTTTGCAACTCCTTCTCACCTTCCGCCGTGCGACCCACTTTCAACAGCGACTGCCCGAGACGATAGTGCGCCGTCGTCACCTGGTAGTCGTTATGATCGAGCGACGGATTCAGCGCGATCGTTTTTTGCAGCACTTCGATCGCCTGCTGATGTTTGCCCGCCCCCTGATACGCCTGGCCGAGATGAAAATATGGATCAGGATTGTTCGGCTGCTTCTGCACGGCCTTCTCGAGCAACACGATGGCGTCGTCCCACTTGCGATCCATGATGTAGAGAATGCCGAGATAGAAGTTGGCGAAGTACTCGTCGGGGTTCGCGGCCAGCTCGACCTTGAACTCTTCCATCGCATCGGAAATTCGCGCCGCGCCGTCTTTGTACAAATACGTCAGGCCGAGATAGTAATGAACGCGCGGAAACTTCGGGTCGAGCGCAATCGCCTGCTTGAACTCTTCGATTGACTCCGGCAGAAATCCCGTTTCGCGATAGGCACGGCCGACGAGCACACGCAGCGCCGGACGATTGCCGAGGCGTTGGACCATACGGTCGTACAACTGCTTCGCAGCAGCAACGTCTCGCTTCTTCAAATAAGCCAAACCCAATGTGTACTCAGCGTCGTAATCACCGGGCGACAACT
>DASXXL010000429.1:0-17745 GCA_036503085.1 Pyrinomonadaceae bacterium
AATAGGTAGATCCAAAGTGCGTCCATGAAATGCCAGTAAACGGTCACCGCGTCGGTCGCGGCTTTGCGTTTGACGATCGACGTCTGCTCTGTTGTCTGTCGGCGCCAGCGCAGTGTTAAGAACAGCAAGCCCAGAAGTCCGCCCATCAAGTGGACCGCGTGCGCGCCCGTCAGCAGATAAAAGAACGAACTGTGCGGATTGCTCGCGAGATAGATTCCCTGCCGCACGAGTTGCCGCCACGCGAAGAGCTGCGCCACGAGAAAAGCGAGTCCGAGTATGACGGTAAGTAACAGCCATCGTTTGTAGAGCGCGCTCAATCCCGCTCTAAGTTTTCGCCGCGCTGCTTCGAGCGTGACGCTGCTCGCGAGTATCAACACCGTGCTTACCAACAGCACGCGCGGCATCGGTAACGGCGTCCAATCATTTGACGAAGCCGAGCGGACGATGTAAGCGCTACTCAGCGACGTAAACATCATCGCTACGGACGCGAGTCCCACCCACATGCCGATGCGGTAACGGTTTCCCTGCGATTCCGGACCGCGAAAGTCGCCGTCATGCTTCCTGCCGTTACCGTTCGGTCCCGGAATTTTGGGACCACTTCCCGGGCTCGTTTTTCTTGCTGGTTTAGTGCTTGTGACCATTGTGGCCATTACCGCTTGGCACCTCGATATCTACATCGGTCTGCATCACGTAATCTCTCGGAGCGCCGGGAACTGCAAATTCATAAGGACCGTGATAGACGGTCGGCAACACGCCCGCAAAGTTATCGTGCGGCGGCGGCGAAGTTGTATTCCACTCGAGCGTCGTCGCTTCCCACGGATTTTCGCCGGCAGGTTTGCCTTTGAACATGCTCCAAAAGACGTTGAAATAGAACAGAAGCTGCACGGTGATCGTGATGATTGCCGCGATCGAAACGAAGACCACGAGCGGATGCAGCGTTTTGAGGAATTCATACTCGGTGAACTGCGCATAGCGTCGCGGCATGCCCTGCAAGCCCATCACGTGCATTGGCATAAAGATCGCGTAAACGCCCACGAACGTGATCCAGAAGTGAATGCGGCCGATCGTCTCGTTCATAAACCGGCCAAACATCTTCGGGAACCAGAAATACGTCGCCGCAAACATACCGAAGATCGAAGCGACGCCCATCACCAGGTGGAAGTGCGCCGGCACGATGTAAGTGTCGTGCATCGGCAAATCGAGCGAGCTTTGTCCCAGAATCAGTCCGCTGATCCCGCCCGCCACGAAGAGTGAAACAAAACCAAGCGCAAACAACATCGCGGTCGTGAAACGAATGCGCCCGCCCCACAACGTGCCGAGCCAGTTGAAAGTCTTTACCGCTGACGGCACGCCGATCGACAGCGTCAACACCGAGAACGCGATCGCCGAATACGGGCTCATGCCGCTGATGAACATGTGGTGGCCCCACACGAAGAAGCCGAGCAGTCCGATCGCGAAGATCGCGAAGACCATCGCGCGATAACCAAACACGGGCTTGCGGGCGAAGGTTGCGAGAATGTGCGACGTCGCGCCCATGCCGGGCAGAATCGCGATGTAGACTTCCGGATGGCCAAAGAACCAGAACAAGTGTTGCCACAGGATCGGCGAACCGCCGGTGTGCAACGGGAAGTTCACATTCGTTCCAGAAAGCACACCGCTGACGTAAAGACCTCCTGGTATAAAGAAGCTCGTGCCCGCGATCCGATCGAGCAAGAGCAGAATGCCGCCGCCAAGCAGCACCGGGAACGACAACAACGCGAGCACGGCGGTGGTGAACCATGCCCAGCACGTGAGCGGCATGCGCATCAAAGACATGCCGCGGGTGCGCATGTTCAGAAGGGTGGTTATGAAGTTCAGCGCACCGAGCAACGAGCCGACGCAAAAGATCGCGATGCTGATCACCCACAGGTTCATACCCGCGCCCTGTCCCGGCCCGGCGATCTTTCCGAGCGCACTCAGAGGCGCGTAACCCGTCCAGCCGCCGATTGGTCCAACCGTGCCGCTGCCGCCGGCCCATGATGGCCCAAGCGACGCGAAAGCCTCACCAAGCGCGTGATTTCCTTCGACGAAGATCGCCAGCAGGATGACGATGAAACCAACGAGCGTCACCCAGAACGACATCATGTTCAGCACGGGAAACGCCATGTCTTCGGCGCCGATCTGAATCGGCAGGAAGTAGTTGCCGAAGCCGCCCTGCGGCGCGGTCGTGAGCACGAAGAACACCATGATCGTGCCGTGCATCGTCACTAGCGACAGATAGAATTCCGGATTCATCACGCCGCCCGGAGCGCCGGTGGGAAACAACGTCCCAAGAATGGACCAGCTTGTTCCCGGCCAGGAAAGGTTCAGGCGCATCAACAGCGACATGAGCATGCCGACCATTACGGCGGCGAGCGCCAGCATGATGTACTGGATGCCGATCACCTTGTGGTCCAGGCTGAAGATGTACTTGCGGATGAATCCCGTCGGCGCCGGATGCCGGTGTACTTCCTCGTGATGAGTCTCTGACATCGATTGTCTCCTCGTCGTTTAACTAATCAACAACAAAGAACCCTATTTATATTCTGGTAACTGATACTTGTCGCGCAGCTCGGCGATGCGCGCGGTGAACTGGTCCTGCGGCAACGCCAGCAACGCGTTCAATTCGTCTTCCGGCAGCACGAGCATGTAGCTCTTCATCTTGAAATGAAGCTGGCCGCACAGCTCGGCGCACGCGAGCTCATATTTCCCGACCTTGTTGGCCGTGAAGTGGACCTTGATCTCCATGCCGGGAACCAGGTCCTGTTTGAACCGCAATTGCGGCACCCAGAAATTGTGAATCACGTCTTTCGAACGCAGTCTCAGCTCCACCGGGCGATTGACGGGAATAGCGAGCATCGCGCTGGTGGAATCATCCGCGGCGGCGGGATCGTTACTGTCGAGGCCGATGAAGTTCAGCGAGCCGTCGTCGATGAGGCTCGGATCGGTGCGGCCAAACTTGCCGTCCTTACCGGCGTAATGGAAGTTCCACTGAAACTGTTGGGCCACGACTTCGACCGAATAAGATCCCGGCGGCGCATCGTTCAAACGCAGCGACGCCCACACGCTCTGTCCCATCACGCCGAGCGCGATAAAGACAACGGCCGTGATGACCGTCCACAGGACTTCCAGCCGGTTGCTGCCGTGCGAATAGATCGCGCGGTCGTTGGCTTTGCCCGTGTCGCGATACTTCCAGACCATCCAGCCGAGACCAATCTGCGCGGCGGTGAAAGAAAGACCGACGACGATGATGGTGATCAGGAATTGTCGATCGAGGGCTGGAGCATGATTCGAGATCGCGGCCGGCAGCCACCACTTCCCGCTGAGAAACAGGAGCACTGACAGCAGTGTGACGATCCAGATAATAACCGCAAGAACACGTCCCATCGGTTACGTCTCCTTCTGAGCTGTGTATTCGTGTTTATCCCGCGGCGTTAACTACGACGCATTCAAGACCATCAGGATAAACAGGAGTGGCAAATAGAGAACTGACGCCAAAAGCAAGCGGCGCGCTTGCTGCCGCGACATTGAGAATGCAGCGCGCAGACTGCTGTAGAGAAAGAGCAGCCCGAGCGCGATGGCGCCATAAAGATAAATCCTGCCCGACATGCCTAAAGCAACGGGCAGCAGACTGACGGGCAACAACATGAGCGTGTAGATCACGATCTGCTGCGCGGTAACGCGGCCGTCAGGTTCAACCACGGGTAACATCAAAATTCCGGCGCGACTGTAGTCTTCGCGATACATCCAGGCGATTGCCAGGAAGTGTGGAAACTGCCAGAGAAACAGGATCGCAAACAACACCCAACCTTCGAGACTGAGGGAGCCGCGCGCCGCGGTCCAACCGATCAACGGCGGCACCGCGCCGGGAAAAGCCCCGACCCAGGTGGAAAGTGTGGTTCGTGTTTTCAGTGGCGTGTAAGCGAAGAGATAACCGGCGATAACGCCGAGTCCGAGCAGCGCCGAAAGCGGGTTTACAAAAATAAGCAGGTAAGCTTCGGCGGCGATCGTCATGCCCGCGCCGAAAGCGAGCGCCTCCCACGGCGCGAGTTTGCCGGACGGCAATGGACGGCTGGCAGTGCGGCGCATGAGACCGTCGAGATCGCGCTCCGCGTACTGGTTGAGCGTCGCGATGCCGGAAGACAATAGTCCAATGCCGAACAACGCGCTCAACAAGGCGACGTAATCCAGCGGCCCGCGCGAGCCGAGCGCGAAGCCCGCCGCCGCCGTCAAAACGATCAGAAACGTGATCCGCGGTTTTGTCAGTTCGGCATAAGCCGCGACGCGCTCGCGAAACGAGAGCCGCGAGCGCTCGATCACATCGACCGCGGGCGTTCTTAAATCGATAGCAAACTCTTCCATTAGGTCCCTACAACTCCTGAACGTCTTCCGGCCAACTCGAGGGCTTCGTCCGCCGCCGGCAGAACCTTGTACGTGCGCAATGTCAAAACGATCGTCGTCGCGAAAACTAGCGCGCCGCACGCCACGTGCGCGACCGTGATGCTGATCATCGGGTTCAGCGGCTGCGGATCGTTTGGCGAAGCGAGCCGCGTTACGTAGGCCGCAAGCCCGAGAAACAACTGCACCACGAGCAGCACGAGCGCGATCGTGGCTGGTCGCGTCAAAAACGTTTGTCCTTTGTGCCGCCGCAACGTCGTAGTGGCCGCAATGCCAAGGGTGATCGTCACCGCCAGAGCGCCGCCGATGTGCGTTAACACGAGATCAGTCGGTAATGGATGATCCCAGGTTGCCGAATGACGCAATGTCGCGCCGATAATCAGTTGTAAAAAGATCGTGACTAAGGCCGCCGTGCAAAGATACCGCAGTGGAAATCCCGCTTTATCCGTTGAAATTCCTTCTGCTAACTTTCCCGCCTCAATCCAGCTTCGTGACGTGAACACCGCGAGACTCACCGTCGTGCAAAAGAAGAGTTGCGCCAGCGTCGCGTGTGCGGCCGACACTGCGAGCGGCAGCATCAGTTTCACAGTCAATCCGCCCAGCAACCCTTGCGCAATCACGGCGAGCAGCGCGAAGACTCCGAGCTTTCTAACCCACGACCGCTTCTCGACGCGCAAAACGTAAATCATAAACACGATCGTCAGCAGGCCGACGGTGGTCGCGATCAGGCGGTGGCCGTGTTCCCAAAACAGATTACCGACCATTTTGGGAAAGACCTGACCGTTGGACAGCGGCCAATCGGAAGTAGCTAGCCCGGCGTCGTGGCTGGTGACCAACGCTCCAGCGATGATTAAGAAAAACGTCGCGCAAGCGACGAGAATGGCGAATCGATTTAGACCCTTGCTCATCAAACTATTGTCGATTTGCGATTGCCAATTGCCGATTGCGTCTCAAACAGGCAATCGGCAATCGACAACCGTAATACTTAGTGCCGCACCGGAATCTCGAGCGCGGGCATCATCTGCAACGTCGGACTGATCGACGTAGCCGCGGCGCCGAACGAGAAGTCGGCTTTCGCGCTGCCGTTGGCCGTAACAGTTACTTCCTGCGGCGGCGCTTCAGTTCCCTTTGCTCCGCCTTCGTGCCACGCGATAACGGTGTACTTGCCCGGGGGCAAGCCCTTGATTTCGTAAGCACCGCTGTCGCTGCTCACCGCGAAGAACGGAGTGCGCATCACGCCGATGTAAGCCTTCATCCACGGATGCTGATTGCACTTCACCGGCACCAGGACTTCAGCGCGGTTGAAGCTCTTCTCGATTGGCGGCGCGCCGTTTGGCTGCGACTGGTTCCACTCGGGATTGTTAGCCGGGGTCCAGTGAATATTGTGTTGTGTCGGATCGCTGTTGGTGATCGTGATCTTCTGATTAGTTTGCACGCCCAGAACGTGCGGCTTGTAGTGGCAACCGTTCTGATCGAGCTGGACTGCGGTTGTCGGCGTGGTCCACGAGTAGTCGGTGAGCTTCTTGTTGCCGTCTAACGTTCCTTCCTTGACGTAGACAAATACATTCGCGAGTTTGCCGTTATTCACCACGTTGTCGTCGGTGGTCAGGTTCGGGCTCTTCTGGCCGCAAACCGGATCGGCGGACGTGTCGATCTTCTTCGGGGCCGGTGGTGTGCCGGTAAAGCTGACAACGCCGGCGATGGTTCCGGTCGGACCGCTGTAAGGCGCCGCGGCTGAGGTGTCAGCGGGCGCATTCGTGTCCGGTGTCTTAGCGCCGCCGCAGGCAGAGGCGAGCACCAGCAGTGACAAGGCAATCGATAACACAAGCCAGACCTTTGTCTGCTTATTCATTTAGCAATTCCTCCAAACTAAGATACTTGCGCAATCACTTTAGCACGGAAGCCGCGCGAACTTTCAATCCCGGGCCTTACAGCCCGCGAAGGAAACGCGCTGCAGTGCGACCAAGAGCAGCGCGCGCGGCCGCCTTCGCGTGATGAAAACCTGTCTTACGCCGTTTCGCGTTTGCGTGGTTCTGCACGACCGGCGCGGTGCCCGCGGGTGGCGAGCCGCCACTGGCCGGTGTCGCGGCGCTTGCAGCCAGCAACTGCCGCTGCTCGTCCGGGTTCATCAGGAACATGTAACGCACGAGCAATCGCGCATGATCGTCCTGATAAGCCGCCACGCTCTGCGGCGGATTCGGCAAGTTAACCACCCAGCGATCGCCTTCGTGTTTGAATAGTCCGGTCGGCATCGCCGTGCCCGGACTGATCTGCGCCGGATCGAGCAACCACCTGAACGTCCAATCGGGTTTCAATCGCTCGCTCGCCAGCAGGAAGTTCGGCGCGATCGCTTTCACGTCATGTTCGGCGTTGCCGGTGATGTGACACTTCAAACAAGGCGTGCCCGACGTGAACATCTGTCGCGCAGTCAGCTTCTCCTGCTCGGTCAACGGGCGCAGCGGTTCGCGGATGTACGGATCCTGTTGGCCCGACATCGCCATGAAGAACCGCACCAGCACCTGCAACTCATTCGACGAGAAGTTGAACGTCGGCATGCGGAAGTTTAAGTACGGCCGCACGCCGTTGCGATCGAGTCCTGGTTGCGGCGGCAAGTGTCCCGCTTGATTAGCCGCCGCTTGGTTCGAAGCCTGATTCGCGGCCGCGTTCGGACTCGCAGTCGCATTCGCCTGTGGCGACGCAGCCGCTTGCGGACTCGGCGACGCGAGCGCATTAATCTGTTGCTGTTGCTCCGGCGTCTTCTCACCACTCAACGACGGATCGTGCAGAAACTTCAACAGCCACGCCGGATCGACGCGCGCGCCTTCACTCGTCAACCGCGGCGGCAGCAGATCTTTCCCTTCCGGCGTTTGATAGAACGGCAGATCCTGGACCACCGAACGCTGCCCGACCTGAAGCTGGTGACAACCCATGCAGTTGTACTTCTTGATCACCCACCAGCCGTTTTGAATGTCCTGCCGGCGCTGGTCCTGCGGATTGTAGAAGAGCGTGCCCGGCACATTCGCGCCTTCAGTGCCGACGCTGCCCATCAGGAACGTCGTCAACGCGACGCGCCACTCGGGCTTGAGATACGGTTGCGGCATGCGCAATCGATCCTTCGGGTCTTTCTCTTTGCCTTCGTCATAGATCGACGGCTGCGTGATCTTGTGTTCGAAGAAACCTTTGTGGTTGTACCAGGGCTTCTCTTCCTTCTGCTCGGGCCGCAGCTTCAACGGATCGAGTCCTTCTTCGGCGTGCTTCGTTTGCAACGCGAAGTCCAGACGCTCGATCGGCGTGGCGCCCTCCACGGTTAACTCCTTACCGATGCGCTGCTCCTCTTCAAACCCTTGAATCTCGTGACAGCCCGCGCAGCCATACTGCTTGATCAGCAGCCGGCCTTTTTCTTTCAGGTTCGGATCGTCCATGAATGCGGCCGATTCATAACTCGGCGGCGTCGACAACGAGAACAGATACGTCGCGATGTCGCGTGAGTCCTGTTCGGAGAGACGGAAGTTGGGCATCACCGTCATGTTCTGCACCTGCAATTCCGCGCCGTCGTTCGGGCAGCGTGAATGCAGCTCGGTGTCGAAAATGAACGGCAAACCCTTCTTCGCATAGTCTTCAGGCGTGAGATCGCGCTTCTCTTTCGGGCAGTAAGGCGCGACGCGCTGGCGCGGATTGTGAATCCAGCGGACGATGTAATCGAAGTTCGCTTTCTCGCCGACCTTTTGCAGGTTCGCGGCAAACTCGCCGCCGATCTTTTGATCGCCTTCACCAATCGAGTGACACGCGAGGCAGCCGCGGCTTTCGAACAGTTGTTTGCCGTGACCGGCGTCACCGCGCTGTTGTTCGGGAAGCTTGACCGCGAAACTGTCCTGCCACAGGTACGCCGCGATCGCCTGGATCTGCTCCGCGCCGTCCTTGTCGCGCATGTGGTTTTCGCCGCCGGCGGAAGCGAAACGCCAGAACGTCGGCATCTTCGTGCCCGGACGGAAGCCCTGCGGATTCTCGAGCCAGACCGGAATCCATTCCTTGCGCAGCTTTTCGCGGACGTCTTTCAGGTTTGGACCAACCTTCTTCTGGTCCTGCATCAAGAACTTCGTTTGCAGCCGCAACTGATCGATCCGCGCAGCGAGGAGACTGTTCGTCACGCGCAGACTGTCCGCGTGGGCCAACAGCTTCTGCGCGTCTTCCGTGCTGAGCTTCTCGTCTCCCGACGCCTCCGTGTCGGCGCGCATCTGCTTTTCGTTGGCCGTGATCTGATCTTCGAGTTGGCCGATCTGTTGCCGCGCGCTCGCAAGCGCGTCTGTCTCGCGATCGAAACCTTCGTAACGATGACAACCCATGCAGCCGCGCTGCATGAAAAGATCGCGGCCGAGGTTCAACGTCACCGCGCCGTCAGTCACACGATCTTTCGCGTGACACTGCTGGCAACCGGCCTCGGTGTTCTCTTTCTCGAACATGGGCCACAGCCAAAACTTATTCTGCCCGTGACCTTTGAGTTCGCTCGTTGTCGCGCGGCCATTGCCCCAGTGACAACTCGAACAACCAAACTTCTCCGGATTGTGAATCGACAGGATCTCTTTGTTCGGATGACTCACGAACGCGCGCGCGAGGGCATCGGGTTTGCCGCCGGGCTTGTCGGGCGCGAGGCTTGCGGGTGTAAGTTCCAAAGGCTCGCGAATGCCCGCGTGACAGACTTCGCAGCGATCGACGATGTCGTAAGCGTTGACGCTGATCTGATGGCCCAGGATCGAGTAGTCATACTTGGCCATCTTCGACTTGAGGCCTTCGATCGCCACGGGGCCGAGTCCGATCAACTGGTTCTTCAGATAGTCGTCGCGTTTCTTACGCAACTCCGAAGACGGCTTCAGCAGTTCGGCCTTGCGGCCCAGCCGCTCGGCCTTCTTATCGCGTAACTCATTGTAGAGACCCTCGAGCTGGGCATAATTCATCTGCTGGACTTGGGTGGACTGTCCATCATCGGACGGCAGTTCAATCTCAACCTTCTCCTGCCGTTTCGCGTTAGCCTGGCGACGATAACGATCTTTGGCCGAGGAGCTGTTAGCGGTTTCGATGTTGTAGTTGATGACAGTTAGACGACCGCGCTGGTTCTGAAACGGTTCGGTAACCGCGTCGAGCTTTCGCTGAATGCTCTTTACTTCCGCATCGATCTCTTTTACTTCGGGCTGGACGGATTCTTCCGCGGCTTTCACATCGCCGTCGAGTTGCTGATACTCGGGACTCTCCTTGATCTCGTTTTCCGACTTGCCGGCGTTGGCCTTGATGCTGTCGAGGTAGCGCGAATAGCGCGCGACAAACTCCCGCTGCATGCCCTTCCACGGACGTTGGCCAAAAGCCTCGTCGTAGAGCGCCCACGCGATCGAGATCGTCAACAGCAGCGCCGAGACGAGCATCCAGCCGCTGGTCGAACGGCTCGCAATCGGATCGTGCGCCGGCAGTTCCGTCTCTTTTCTGATCAATGATTCGCCCGCTGGAGAATCAGCCACCTCGTCGTCCCTCCGCCCTTATTTCAGATATTGAGCTTTCTCAGATGTTGAACCACGGCGTCACCCACACGTACTTGATCGTCAACGCCAGACGCAAAATCAGCTTCACCGGCAACGCGAGCAGCACGCTCACCGCAAAAAACTGGAACGTCAGATACTGCAGCAGACTCGTGCGCGACAGCAGCTTCTGCTCGAACTCGTTCTTCGGAAACAACGCGCGATGAAACTCATTGATACTGAAGCCGCGCGGCAAACGGATTCTCTTGAAGTCGACCGTCATCAGCCAGTGGAAGAACAGCGCACCGACAACATAGAAGCCACTGACCACCAGCAAACCAAAGATAAACTTGAATGGATTCACCGCGAGAAAACCGAGATGCAGCAACTTCCCGATCCTGCTGGTCGCGATCATGTCGTGTAGATCGACGTTCTTGTCGAACACCACCGCATTGTGGTCCCACGTCTGGCCCGGCCAGAACCAGATCCAGCCTGGCCCGCGAATGAACGTGCCGATCACGATCAGCACGATCCACATCAGAAAGCCCCAGCCGAACATCAGCAACGAAAAGCGCCGCTGCCGCAACGTGTAATAACCATTACCGAGCGGATTCGAGTCGACGTAAGGAAACGCCATCAAACCGATCATGATGATCGAAGGCATCACGACACCGGCGATCCACGGATCGAAGTAGACGAGCATCTCCTGCAAGCCGAGGAAGTACCACGGCGCCTTCGACGGATTCATCGTCAGGTTTGGATTCGCGGGTTCTTCGAGCGGCGCGTTGAGCGTTATGGACCAGATAAACAAAACCACCGTGACAATCACGGTGGCCAGAAATTCGATACGGACAAGGTAGGGCCAAACGTGAAGTTCCCTTGCCCAGCCTGGCCGCCACGGTTCCACTTTGCGATGGTGCGTCTTGGCAAGCTTCGGATCGGTTTCCAGCTGCCTGATGAGGCGATCGTTTGCGGCAGCCTGTTTGACGCCCATCCAGGTGAAAAACGGCACGAGGAACAGCATCGCCACGATCGGAATGTTGTCCGGCGCCGAAGAGATCGACCAGAGCTGGTGCCAATCCTGAACGTTGATGGCCCACAGGCCGACGATCAGCACCGCAACGACAAGTATCGTCCACTTATTAACGAATCTTCTCATTGCTTCTTCTTCAAAGCCTTCATTTCAGACTCGAGCATGATGGGCGCGGGTCCGGAGATGCCGCCGTCCTTACGAATGCGCCAGAAGTGCACCGCCATAAAGATCGAGGCCACGAGGGGAATGCCGATGCAGTGCCATATATAAGAGCGCAGCAACGCATTCGAATCCACGATCGATCCGCCCAGTAATCCAAACCGTACGTCGTTGTAAGCCGTCAATCCGAGCTGTGCGCCGAATGGTCCTTCGTGCCCCAGCATCGGCGTCGCGCGCGCCATGTTCGTGCCCACCGTCACCGCCCAGAAACCGAGCTGATCGTCCGGCAGTAGATAACCCGTAAACGAAAGCAGCAGCGTCAACACCAGCAGCACCACGCCGACGCACCAGTTAAACTCGCGCGGCCGCTTGTAAGAACCCGTCAACACCACGCGAAACATGTGCAGCCACGTCGTGATCACCATCAGGTGCGCGGCCCAGCGGTGCATGTTGCGCAACAACTTCCCAAACGGCACGTCGTGTTCGAGATAAAGAATGTCGCGAAACGCGTCGACCTTCGTCGGGTGGTAGTAGAACATCAACAACACGCCGGTGAACGTCAGCACGATAAAGAGATAAAACGTGATGCCGCCCATGCCCCACGTAAACGGATAACGCACGGCGTCGCGATTGATCTTCGCGGGATGCAGGTGGAGAAAGACGTTGGAAAGAATCGCGAGCGAACGGTTACGCGGATCGGAACGATCGTGCGAGACGCGGAAGATCGACTTCCAAAGCTGCGTCTCCTGCGGATCTTTATAATCCTTCGCTTCGTCAATCGCGCGTTCCTTGAGCGCACTCGTGCCCTCTTTAACGCGCTCGACGAGACTCTTCTCGTTGCCTTCTTCGCCCGTCGTCAGTTGTTTTGTTTCTTTTGGGTCCTTGTCCATCTGCGTAATCTACGGCTTACACGGTAATGAAAGCGCCCGGATCATCGAAATGGCTCTTCTCGCCTTTCGGCCACTCGAAAAGCGTCGCCGTATTAACCACGATCTGACCTTCGGCGTCGAGTTCGATCTTCGCGCGGTCCATTGGTCGCGGCGCGGGGCCTTCGAAGTTGATGCCCTCGCTGTCGTAACCACTACCGTGACACGGGCACTTGAATTTGTTCTCGCTGGCTTTCCAGTCGGGTGTGCAGCCGAGATGGGTGCACCGCGCATAGATCACAAAGAGGCGATCGGAAGTACGCGTGACCCAGATGCGGTATTGCTGCTGCCACTTCGTATCGACGCCGATAGCGTAATCAGCGGGCGGGCCGATTTTGAAAACACTGGACGGCTCGAGAATCGAACGCGGCAGGAAAAACCGCACGAACATCAGAAAGAAAGTGGTGAGCGCGCCGGCGACCGTCGCCCAGACAATGCGGCGACGCATTTTATTTACGGGAGGATCGTCAGAAGTAGATTCGACCACTTCCGCTTTCGCGGGCGGAGCAGTCGGCGCGACTCGAGCCGGCACGTTTACAGCGCTGGCTGGTGGTCGGGCGGATATTTGATCGGCTTGACTATCCAAGTCAAAACCTCCGTCACTTCAATTTCCTTATGTAGGGCGTTGCGACTTCCGTGGGTACACTTCGACATTACTAACAGAGAGCCGAGCATATAATTCCCCGTGTTACAGGGATCACTCTCTGCGCAGAAAAGCAAAATTTTTGCTTAGTCATGAAGAGCGCCGCGCCTATCAAAAACAAAATATAATGTGGTCGGCGCGATATTTATAACCTGTTTCGTGATTAGCTGGCAAGCGGTTTTACTTGGAGCGTCAGCGAGATATTCCCAATTCGACGGAGTTGTTAGTTGACTAAACCTCATGTGATTGTTTATTCGCGACCCGGGTGTCACCTCTGCGACGAGGCGAAGCAGGTAATGCACTCCAGCGGCTGCGACGATCTATTTACGTTCGAAGAGATCAATATCGAATCTGATCCAGAGCTGCTCAACAAATATAAGTACGACATCCCCGTCGTGACGATTGACGGAGTCGAAGCCTTCCGGCACCGGGTAAACACGGCTGAGTTCAAACGGTTAATTCAGATGAAGCTCTGAGCTGAGCTCTTCGATCGAGGCGAAGAGGCGAGCGCGTTCGATTTCCGAGCGCGATTCGCGGTAAGCCATCACCAGATCCTTCAAACCCGCGAGCTCCTTGTACAAACCAGCGTTTTCGATTGGCGGCGTGAGATAGGAGATCAACTCCGCGTACGAGCGACGCTTCGCGATCGAACCTTCCGAAGGATTGTTCACGCTGTAAATGTAGAAGTTCGGCAGTTCGTCGATCAGTCGATCCGGCCAGCACGAGGCCGAGAGTCCGATCTGTTTGCCGGGCATGAACTCGAGCGAACCGTGCGTGCCGAAGTGAATCACGCCGTCGGCGTTCAGGATTTTCGAGAGGTACGTGTAGAAGGCCATGAAGCCGTGATGCGGTGAGCCACTGCGCGCCATCATCATGCGCATCGGGTCGCCTTCGAAGCCGAACGTTGGCTGCACCCCGATAAAGACGTTGCCGAGGGTTATGCCTTGTATCGGCAAGCTACTCGGCACGGCGCCCCAATCCCCCTCAATCTCCTTCACAAACGGACATAAACGTCTGTACTCGTCGGGACCCATGCGATACGCGACGTTCGCGGTAGCGCCAAACTCTTCCGAGTTTCCGCCGAGCAACCGCTCTCGCAGTTCATCAGCGTCTTTCGGTATCTCGACTCGATAACCTTCTTCGCGCAGTCGCTTTAATACGTCGTGTAGTCCGGGGAATACGTCGAGATCCGCGGCGGTGCCGATGTTTCCTTAGCTCGGGGGAAAGCAGAACAGCACGATCGCGAGTTTGAGTTGATCGCGCGGCGCGGTTTGTAGTCGGTGCCAGCGCCTCAAACGACGCGCGAGCCGCGTGCAACGATCTACAAGCGCGACGGGTTCCTGGCCACGGCTCGGAATGCCGCCGTAGACGAACGGCTCGGTCGCGCCGTCGATCTCGGGAATCGCGATCTGCATGCCAGCCTGGATCGGATTGAGGCCGGTTTGTGAATCGGTCCATGCTTCGATGGTTTGGGTATCGAGACTGACAGCGGAGCGATACGGTAGATTGAGTTGCTTCAAAAACTCGGAAGCGGCGGCGCTGTCGTTCATTGCGGGACCGCCGACGAAGCTAAATCCCGTAAGGGATATTATTTGACTTACGCGGGCGTTGCTTTCATGGATGAAAAATTTGGATACCGCTTCGCGGTTGTCCATCAACGTCGCGATCGCGGGCACGACGCTCAGGCCTTCGGCTTCGATCGATCTGATCAGCGTGTCGTAGTGTTTCGTGGTTTTGCTGATGACTTGCGGCCGCATTAAGAGCAGTCCGATCGTTTGCTGCGGATCGAGCGGCTGCTTGTACCACTTTTGATAAGTCTCGAACGTTTCGAACAGCTTCGGCGCGTCCGGGTGATAGATGGCTACCGACGGCACCTGCTGCGGCGCTGCAAGCTTCACGCGTTTCAGTCGCGGATCGTCGAGATAGTGCTTCAACGCGTATAGCAGCATCGACTGAATGTTCGGGGGCGTTGGCTGGAGGAAGTAACAGAAGAGGTTCAGGTAATGCTTGGCGTCAGTAAACGCGCCTGCGGTCGGGATAAACTTGAGCACACCTGGCAGCCGGTCAACTAGTTTGAGGTAGTGGCTGTGATTGGCTTTTCTGTTTTTGGGTTGGGATTTTTTCAACCACGAACTCACCAAACCGAGCCGCCCGACATCAAGTCGCCCCATGCGCGTGTGCCGCATCAACTCCGGCATGCAGTTGATCACGATCACCGCATCGTGCGTCCGCGAATCCAGCGCGCGCACCAACCGCGACGCGTTCTCACCATCCATAACATGAATGACAAATACCAGGTTCGCGTCCGCAAGATTGCCCTCAACCTCGCCCCACTCGCTCTCACTCAATGGCGAACCAAAGTTGTAAGCCGCCACCTTCAAATCCAAATCATGCGCGCGATTGATCTCGCGTTCCGCATTCTTCAGCGGCGCCAGCAAACTCGAACCAACATACAAGACAACGATCTTCATGCGACGCCTTCCAGTTGGTCCTCCAAACTGCGACTAATCTCCCGCAGCTTCTCCAGCGTCTCAGCATCGACATCCCAATACCCGCGACCATTCGCTTCCAACAAACGCTGCGCCAGCGCGTGCGCCGAGTGCGGATTCAGATCGCGCAGACGCTCCAGCATCGACTCGTCAAACAAAAACGTGTTCGCCACTTCCGCATAGATCCAATCGTCAACCGCATCGGCCGTCGCACTCCAGCCAAACGTATTCGACACATGGTTCTCGATCTCCGCGACACCGCGAAAACCGTGCTTGAGCATTCCCTCGTACCACTTCGGATTCAGCGTCTTGCTGCGCGTCTCCAAACGCACCGTCTCTTCGAGCGAACGAATCTTCACCTCGCGCGACAACGTGTCAGACAAATAGATCGCCGGCCGCGAACGCGCGCGCTTTTCCACCGCCTTCGACACGCCGCCGAGATACTCGAAGTAGTGGTCCACGTCCGTGAGCCCGATCTCAAACGTGTCGATGTTTTGATACGTCGCTTCCACCCGCGACAACGCGCGGTCCATCGCGACGCGCGCTTCCCTGCCCTCGATTGCGCGCCCGCGCGAATCGCGGCCGTAAGCAAAGCACTTGCGCGTCACGAACAGATCGCCGAGCGTCTCTTCGCGTTCCCACTGCGAGTCCATCACCATGAAGTTGACGTTCGTGCCGTAATTGCCGGGCGCGTTGGAAAACACACGCACCGCAGCTTCATCGGGCGTGCACGCTTCCGCTTGAATCTGCTCGCGCACATGCTTGCGCACGAAGTTCATCTCCAACGGCTCGTCGAGCTGTGCCACGACGCGCACAGCTTTATCGAGCAACTGCACCGTCGGACTAAACAGATCGCGAAAGATTCCCGACACAGTCATCACGACGTCGATGCGTGGCCTTTTCAGCTCTGCTAACGAGATCGGCTCGACGTCCGTGGTCCTATTCAAAGCGTCGCGCACCGGCCGCACGCCCAACAGCCAAAGCGCCTGGGCCACACCTTCGCCCTGCGTCTTGATGTTGTCCAAGCCCCACAACACGAGCGCCATTGCTTCCGGAAAACGTCCGTGCTCGCTGTGATAACGTTCGAGCAGACTCGTCGCGACGAGCTCGCTGCGGGCAAAAGCAGCGGCTGACGGAACTGAGTAAGGATTGATCGCGTGTGTGTTTCTGCCGGTCGGCAGCACGTCGGGATTTTGAATGATGTCCGCGCCTGGTCCAGGCTCGATAAACTCACCGCGCAACGCGCGCACCAGCGAATCGATCTCCGTATTCGTCTGCAACTTCGCCGAAACGTTTTCAAGCAACTCAAAGACGCGCTGTACATCCTCAATCGTCAATCCCGTTGGTAATCCACACGCCTCCAGCAAAGCGATTGCTTCGCTTGATCCCTTCTCCACAAACCTTCTAACAGCGTAATCCACGATTTCCGGCGGCAACGCCCGCACACCAAACTCCGGTCGATCAAACGACGCGATCATCTTGAACAGATCGATCTGCTCACCAGCCGATGACGCGCGCCCAAACACGTGCAGACCTGTTGGTATCAGCCGCTGCTCGATCTCCAGCAACTGCTCGTACAGCGCGAACACTCGCGCATCCCGTTCTGCGTCTGTTTTGTCCTGCATTATTTATCACTGGGACCGCAGGCGTCTCGCCTGCAGTCTTCGCATGCTGCTCTCTGCGCTGCCTGCAGGCGAGACGCCTGCGGTCCCAGGTTCAAATATTCATTTTAGCGGATGGCCGGCGCGAGCTTCACAAACTGCGCCTGGAGAATTTGCGCGAGCCGCCGCGTCTCTTCGCTCGACTCAAACTCTTTTTGCGTATCGACGACGATCACGCGCGCCTGCGTCTGCTTCAATGCCCTATTCAACTCGCGCAGTTCGCCTTCAATCTTGAGATGCCGCATCGCGCGCACGTTGAGACCATTGCGTCGCAGCGGCACGTTCGAACGGCCGTCGGTGAAGAGTAACACGACCGTCTCGCCAAACTTATCGCCCACCAGCTTGATCAATTCGATCGTCTCGACGAGTCCCGCGCCGAGCGGCGTGCTGCCGCCCATCCGCAACGAGTCGAGCACGCGCCGCGCGCGCAAGATGCTTCGCGACGGCGGCAGGTCGAGGTTCGCGGTCATGCCGTGGAACGAAACGATCGCTACGCTGTCGCGATTCAGATACGACTTGCGCAGCAGTTTGAGAATCGTGGATTTCGCGCGTGCGATGCGATTGGCGGCCATGCTGCCCGAAGCGTCGATCGCGAATATGAAGAGCGTGCCTTGTTTGTCTTTGAGTAATTTGTAACGCAGAGCATTGGAAGAAACGGGCGTGAGCGCCGTCTTAGACTGCGTGACCATCGCGCGTAGCGTCGCGTCGATCGCGACTCTCGCCCCGGCTCCTTTAAATGCTACAGAGCGCGTGTAGCGGCCGCGCAGTTGTTGCATTGCAGCCTTCGCGCCGGCGGAGCGACGCGTTTTCGAGCGCGTGTTGCGCGAGCGATCTTTTGGTTGTAACTGTTCTTCGAGTTGTGACTGGCGCGAACGGTTCTCGACTGCGGGTTGCGATGGCGCGTCCTTTTTATT
>DASXXL010000430.1:0-3915 GCA_036503085.1 Pyrinomonadaceae bacterium
GTCCTTCGGCATAGATCGTGTCGAAAGCGAGCGACGACTTACCGGAGCCGCTCACGCCCGTGACCACGGTCATCTGATTGATCGGGATAGAGAACGAGACGTTCTTGAGGTTGTTGACCCGCGCGCCTCTGACTTGAATAGCTTCTTGCGACATGCTCAAAACAATGCGGGACTCCACAGACGCGAATCCGGCTCTTTAGCAAACCGGAAATGATACCGTGAATGAGCGCGCAAGTCACACGGTCCATTTATCACAAGCAAATTGTTGACTATTTGTTTGTAGCCGAGTATCGTGCGGCTGCATTTTCCAGGAAGGCTGAATCTTCACGAGCCTGCTCACCCGAACCGACTCGCCAAATCAGCCTCGGGTCACACGTTCACCTCGCATCGCGCATTCGTCGCATCGTTTTCAAGGGGTCGCATCCTTCGATTGAAAGTGGGGGTTCTTATGAGAATACCTAAGACCACGCTCACCTTTTTTACGTTCGCGTTGCTATTGGTCGCCGGACTGCTGGGCGCGTGCCGCGGTGGTGGTGGCGCCAGCGGCACTGGTCCTTTGCCTTCGCCACCGCCGCCGGACCAAATGAAGCTGTCGAACGTCGAGCCGCAAAAGGGTTACACGCAAGTCTCTCCCGGCCTGGCGACGCGGACTGTCTACACTGTCGAACCGACCGCGAAAGATCCTTACCACGTCGACGTGCAGGACTTTCTCGTCGCGCCCGGTCGCGAGGCGGTCTCCGTGCCACTTCAGGGCGCGGCGACGTTTGAAGTCCGTAATGGCAACGGTACCGTAGCTATCGGCGATAGAGGAGGACAGGACGTTGGGAACGGTTCGACGTTCTCGGTTTCGGAAGGAGAGCAACTCAAAATCGCCGCCAAGGACGCGCCTCTCACTCTGCGAGCTTACGTCGTCAGGGTCCCTTAACTCACATCGATGTGGAGGTAAAAATGAAACCCAACTTTCGCTCCCATCTAATCACACTAGCTATCGCAATCTTCCTATTGACTTGTCTTGCAGGATGCAAAGAGCAGGAGTGGCATTCTTTTCACTACGACGCGCGGCGCACGTCGAGCCAGCCGGTCAAAACGGCGTTATCGGATCCGGCAAAAGTTCCCGGGCTAGCCGTGCGCTGGACCTGGACCGCACCCGCGGCTGGTCCAACCGGAAACTCGGGCTTTCGCGCTTCCCCGGTCATTAACGACAATGTCGTTTACATCGGCAATGGCAACGGCTACTTCTACGCGCTGAACGGCGACACGGGCGCGCTTCTCTGGCAATATCCCGCTCCCAGCGCACCGCCACTTGTCACCAAATTCAAATGCAATCCATCGAGCTTCGGCATTGCGTCGAGCGCCACACTCACGAAGATCAACGGCACTGACGCAGTGATCTTCGCCGCGCCCGATCAATCGATAGGTATGCACCTTGGCGACGGCCGGCTGTTCGCACTGAACGCCAAGACCGGAGCCGAGATTTGGAAGTCGCCGCTCATCTCTCGCTTGACCGGTCTCACTCCGGGCAGCACGACCGAGTTTCACGAGAACCTCGGCTACTCCTCACCAATCGTTTTCGAAGACAGGGTTTACGTCGGCATCGCGGATCAATGCGACAACCCGATTCAAAAAGGTCGCGTCGTCGCGGTGAAACTTGCAGACGGCACTATCGATGCGGGTTTCACTTATTGCAGCACCGGCACATGTGCCGACACGACGCGTGGTGGTGGCGTGTGGGCGCCCGTCGCGGCCCACGGTGACAGCGTTTTCATCACGACCGGCAACACGAAGTCAGGCGCTCCCACCGAGCCTTCGCCGAACAACGGTCTGAGCATGATGAGGCTGAACCGCAACACCGGAGCGATCGTCTGGAAGTTTCAACCCGTGCCGTGGATCATGGACAAAGATCCCGATTGGTCCGCGGGTCCAACCGTGATGTCGACAAGTTGCGGCGAGGTCGTCATCTCGACGATGAAGGACGGCTGGACGCACGCGCTCGACGAAGGTCCAGGCACGCGCCGCTGGTCGTTTCCGCCGCACGCAATTCCGTTTACGCCGGGCGACGGTACGACGCACGGCGATACTCGCTATATGCGCGGCGGCGCCGCCTGGGGCGATGTTTACGTCGCGATGAATGGTGGTTTGAATCTAACCATCTCGGGCGTCACTGGCGGTTACAAGCGACTGCACGCCTTCAACGTCTGCGCCGCCGACGCAGATCGATTGCGCTGGTTGATCGATGTTCCTAACGCTTCAGGCGCGACTTACTCGCTCGGTAATCCGACGATCACAAACGGCATCGTTTACGTCGGAACGGACACGGGCCACCTGGTGGCGATTGCCGATCCCAGCCTTGTTCCACCTCCGGCTTATCGTTGCAGCAATCCCGACGTTTCCAACGCGCTGTGTCTCAGCATGGGTTACAAGTTTGTGCCTGAACCCGCAGTGCTGGCCAACATCGCCCTGTCCGGCAGGATGGTCTACAATGAGCCCGCCATAGCAAACGGGCGTATTTACGTGGCGACTGAAGGCAACAACGTCTACATGCTTTCGCCATGAACGGCAGGAGAAACATCATGAAGCGCTACTCTGTAATGTGCTTGAGTTTGTTGTTCGTCGGGACCGTTGCGCTCGTCTGTTTTGCTCAACGACCATCGCCCTCGCCTTCGCCCTCGACCAGTCCGGCGAATGAAGGGCGTGAGAAGTTCGACGAGACGATGCCGCTGCAACCGATCGACCGTTTTGATGGACGAGCGGCACTCAAGAATTCCAAGTTGCTTGCGGCCGGGCAAGGCCAGATTCAGATGACACTCCGGAACTGGGGTATTCCGAACCGGCAACGCATCGACAAGTTTCCCGAACAGGGCTTTTTGATCGTGCAGGTGCGTAGCGGTGAGGACATGTATACCGTGATCGATGGCCAGCGCCAGAAACGCGCGGTCGACGAGTTTTTTACAGTGCCGTCAGGCTCGACCTTGTCAATCGAAACCGGAAACGATACCGTGGATCTCCAAACGCTGGCCATTAAACCGGCCAAGTAAGCCCAACGAAAACTGAAAGCCGGTCGGAGTTCTGGACAAGTTATGAAAACCTCTCGATTTCTGCTGCGTGGGTTTCGGCGGCCGCGCGAGATTGCCTGTTTTGCGCTCGGAAAACTCGAGCGCGAAGTGCTCGAAGAAACGTGGCGGCTCGGCGAAGTCAGCGTGCGCGACATTCACCGCGCATTCGACGAGCGCATCGCTTACACGACGATCATGACGACGCTCGATCGGCTTTTCAAAAAGAACCTGCTGGCGCGTCGCAAAGACGGCCGCGCTTTTTTGTACTCGGCGCTGGTGAGCAGTGAAGACTTCGATCGCAGTATTAAAGAAGACGTTGTCGACGGCCTGCTCGGACACGGCGCGGATCAAGTCGAGCCGGTGCTCGCGTGTATTGTCGACACGATCACCGAACGAGATCGCGAACTGCTCGATGAACTCGATCGTCTCGTCCAGGAAAAGAAGCGCGAATTGAAACGAAGATAAGTTTCCGATGTACGCATTTCTCGGCATCACTCTCTTACTGGCCCTCTTGCTGACGATCAACGCGACGGCAACGATGACCGCCGCTGGCGCCGGCCGCGCCAGCAAGCGACTGCTGCGGAGATGCTCGGCGCGCACGCGAGCTGAGATCCTGTTCGTGATGCGCATGGGACCACCGGTGATCGCGATCATCGCGCTCGCCGCTTTCATGATCCCGTCGTATCTGATTTACGAGCCACACAAAACAGAAGAGTTCGTCAGTTGGAAACTCGGAACGCTGGCCGCGCTTTCCGCTGTCGGCGTAGCACTAGCGATCGCGCGCGGGCTGCGTTCGTGGCTCGCAACGCGCTCGCTCCTGAAACAGTGGCTCGCGACGTCGACTCCGATTCAACTCGACGCG
>DASXXL010000431.1:0-2090 GCA_036503085.1 Pyrinomonadaceae bacterium
CAGCCTTGGATCTGCGTGCCGTCAAAACTCGCGTAGCTGATCTCTTCAGGCGGCACGAGCCGCACCGAACGAACAAATGAATCGTTGTGCGCGCTCAAGCGGCGCATCGGCAAGAGGCCGCCGATAGCGATCCACACTTCCGCCGGCCGCAACGCGCTTCCCAACGTGAGCGCCATCGGAAACGCGACTTCCGCGCCGCCGGTTCGCGTCACGGTCTGCGATCGTTGCGCAAAACTGAAACTCGTAATCTGAAATGGTTGGGCCAACGCGAGCGGCGAGCCGGATTCAGTGCGAAACTTCGACTCGCCGAGATCGAAACCGCCGGCCAGTTGATCGTCGAGAACGTAAAGCGAAAAGCGATTGACGCGCCCGCCGCTGACAGACGTTTTGAAGATCGTCGTGTAGCCGCGATCGCCCGCGAGATAAAAGATCGAGTTGCCGTCAGGCGACCACTGCGGATCGCGCACGCGCCGGTCCTGATCGGTCACGACTTCGCGACCGCCGCCCCCGGCTGCGTTGATGACCCACAGATGCGCGTCTTCGGCGACGCTGTCGATCGTCGTCACGTCACGCCGCGTCGCGGTGTAGGCGATCATCTTGCCGTCCGGCGACCACACGGGATCGTATTCGCAGCCTTTGGTCTGTGTGATCTGACGCGTCTGGCCGCTGAAATCGACGGCGAAGATGTCGGAGTTGTTGTTCGCGTCCGGGTCGGGTTCGTGGTTAGAGAGAAACGCGATCTCGTCGCCACGCGGACTGAAACTGACAGCGTGATCGTAGAACGGTCCGGAGGTCAGTTGCTGCGGGTACGGGCGTTCGACGTCGACGAGCCAGATATGCGTGCGTTGATTATCGGAGAACGAAGTGCGCGATTTGTACTGGATGCGATCGATGACACGAGGATCGTTGGGCTTCGAATCCGTGTCGGCCTTTGCCGAGATATAAGCAAGGCGGCGCGAGTCGGGTGACCACGCGAAAGGCTCACCGGCGTAAGTGATGAAAAAGTTGGTTGATTGGATCGGCGCGATGAAGCGCGGCGCGTCGGGCTTGTCGAGCTTCACGACCCAGAGTCCGTCCTGTTCATCTTTCTGCGAGAGAAAGGCGATCGCAGAACCGTCCGGCGACCAGCGCGGCGTTGAAGCGTTCCAACCTGACGGAAGCAGCGGGCGTGAGACGGACCGTGTGTCGGGCCAATCGACGTAAGGCACTGTGCGGCGTTGCAGCGGCTGCATCGGCGTGACGACAAATGGCTCTGGTCCGACGCGCGCGAGCCAAAGCGTGCTGACGTTTTTGTCTTCATCGACGGCGGAGACCGTGTAGACGACCCACTGTCCGTTCGGCGCTATTTGCGCATCGGTGACGTTGGCGACGCGCAGGATGTCGGAGGGGATCATCGTGCGGCGTGGTTGGGCCACCGATGACACGGATAAAAGCACGGATAGAAGTGCTAAAGCAGCGGGCTTCATCATGGCTTGGGTGTCGGTTTCGGCGTGGACTTGTCTTCGATCTTCAAACTGTTGCGCACCGTGTCCCATGCGGGCGCGAACTCCTTGATTTCGCGGTCGGGGCCGAAGATGGTCAGGATCACGACGCGTTGGCCCAAGAGTGCCCAGTAGATCTTCGCGGCGCCGGGCTCGCCAAGATTTGCTGCTACTTTCACGCCCTCGGCTTTCGCACCAGCGATCTCGGAAGCGTCAGCCGATTGCTGTGGCTTCGCGCCCATCGCTTCGAACTGTTTCACTGTCGAGGCGATATAAGGATCGATGAAGGCCTTCTTCGCGTCCGGAAACTTCTCCGGCGTGATGTGGCCTTTATGAACGAACACGCGGATCTGCACGTCGCTTTTCGGCCGTGCAAGAGTCACCTGTTGCGCGTCAGGATTGCTGTCGTCGTAGATGGTCCAGCCGTCGGGGTAGTCGAACGACACGCCGTTAGCATTGAAGGTCTTGAGGCTAGAGGCCGTTTGGGCCACGGATAACACGGACAAAAGCAACAGCGATAAAGAAACGAATCTGAGGTTCATTGGCTCCTCCGCAATTGTTCGTTCAGCAAGTCCCAGACAGCACGAACGTGCGCTTCCGTCGTGCGAA
>DASXXL010000432.1:0-7271 GCA_036503085.1 Pyrinomonadaceae bacterium
GAGGAGCTCAGTCGTTAATGGCGAACAAAACGGAACGCGTCTTTCTGATCGACTCGATGTCGCACATTTTTCGTGCGTTCTTCGCGCCGCTGCAAAATCGCGCCGCGCCACTCGCGACTGTAACAGGCCAGGTAACACAGGCGGTCTACATCTTCGCCAACATGCTGCTCAAACTGTTGCGCGAAGAGAAGCCTGACTACATCGCCGCCATTTTCGAGTCGCGCGAGAAAACTTTTCGCCACGAGACGTTTGCCGATTACAAGAAGAACCGGCTCGAGATGCCGGAGGATCTGTCGAGCCAGATGCCTTACATCTTCCGCCTCTGCGATGTGCTGAACATCGAGGTGATCAACTCGCCCGGTTACGAAGCAGACGACGTGATCGGCGCGCTCGCACACAAGATCGCGGCGCAAGGACTACAGGCCGTGATCGTGTCGAACGACAAAGACATGTGCCAGCTCGTGCACGATCCGCTCATCGTCTGCATGAGACAAAACTCGCAGGTGGTGAAGCGCAAGGAACCGGTGCCGCCGGTTGAGTGGTGCGACGAAGCGTGGGTCGAGAAGAAGTTTGGTGTTACTGCGGACAAGCTGGTCGATCTGCTCGGTTTGATGGGCGATTCGATCGACAACATTCCCGGCGCGCCGGGTATTGGTTCGAAAGGCGCAGTGCAGATCATTCAGCAGTTTGGTTCGATCGAGAACGCGCTTGCGAACTGGGAGTCGGTGAAGCACAAGACGTATCGCGAGTCGTTGCGCGACAACGCCGACTTGATTCGCCAATCGCGTGAGCTGGCGCGCATTCGCACCGACATCGACGTTCCTCTCGAACTCGACAAAATCAAGACGCGTCCACCGGATCGCGCCGCGGCTTACGAGTTGTTTCACGAACTCGAATTCACGCTGTTACAGAAAGAGTACGCTGATGCGGCAGTAGCGCGTCCGGCCACAACGAGCGCCGAACATAATTACCGCATCGTTCAATCCAAAAACGAGCTGAACAATCTCGTGCGTACTCTGTTTGACGCCGAGCACGTCGGGCTTGCTGTCGCTGATTCAACGCCGGCCGGTACAGGTGAACAGGAGTGCTTTACCGAGCTCGACATGACGCGCGGCATCGCGTTTTCGACCGGCGCCGGCGTGGCGTCGTACGTCGATCTCGAAAGGTTTGAAGGCGGCGCAAATCAGGCGATGGAGCAGCTTCGCGAAGTGCTCACGAACGGACTGGTCGAGAAGTCTGTTCACGATCTGAAACGAGCGGTCGGCCTGTTGGATCGTTTCAACATCACGCTCGAAGGAATCAAAGACGACACGTTTCTCGCGGCGTATCTGCTCGATCCGGCGCGCACCAAATATGATCTCGCCGATCTCGCACGCGAAGCACTCGGTATCGGCAACGGCAACGCACCCGCGGCGAATTGGTCCGAAAGCGCGTGGCAAACTGTCACTGCCGCAGACCTGACGGCACAAACCGCGCGTGTGCTGCGCGAGCGCATCCTCGAAAAGAAACTCGAAACGATCTATTCGGAAATCGAGTTGCCGCTGGCGCCGCTCCTCTATCGCATGGAGCGCGCGGGCTTGAAAGTCGATCCGAAAGTGCTCGCGGATCTCTCAACCTATCTCGGCCAGGAGCTGCACAAGCTCACGCTGCGGATCTATGAGATGGCCGGCCGCGAGTTCAACATCGGTTCGCCGAAACAAGTGGGAGAAGTTCTGGCCGAGTTGAATATCGACATCGGCCGCAAGACATCCACCGGACGCGTGTCGACCAGCAAAGCCGTGCTCGAAGAACTGGCGCAACAGTTTGAGTTGCCGCGTTTGATTATCGAGTATCGAGAGCTCGACAAGTTGAAGAGCGTCTACACCGACGCACTGCCGCAGCAGATCGCCACCGACGGCCGCATTCATTGTCAGTTGAATCAAACGGTCGCGGCGACCGGGCGTCTATCGTCGAGCGATCCGAACCTGCAAAACATTCCGATTCGCACCGAGATGGGCCGCCGCATCCGCCGCGCGTTCGTCGCCGACAAAGGCAACAAGATCGTCTCGGCTGATTACTCGCAACTCGAACTGCGTCTGCTCGCCCACATTACGCAAGACCCGGTGATGCTCGAAGCGTTTCAGAAAGGCGAAGACATTCACGCGCGCACCGCTCGGCTCGTCTTCGGCGCGCGCACCGACGAAGAGCTGCGCGAAGCACGCCGCTTCGCGAAAATCGTAAACTTCGCCATCGCCTACGCGATCGAGCCGTGGGGACTCTCGCAACGCGTCGGCATCTCGCGGCAGGAAGCAAAGAAAGTCATCGAAGACTATTACAATACTTACAAAGGCGTGCGCCGCTACATGGAGGAAGTGCCGGTGCGCGCGCGCGAACACGGCTACGTGCGATCGATCTACGGCCGCATTCGTCCGCTGCCGGGCATCACCGATCGCAACGCCAACATCCGCAAGGCCGCCGAGCGCGAAGCGATCAATATGCCGATACAAGGCACCGCCAGCGACATCGTGAAGATCGCGATGTTGCATGTTGATGAAGAGTTCAAACGTGCGGGACTCGCGGCGCGGATGTTGATGCAGGTGCACGACGAGTTGCTGGTCGAAGTGCCGGACGCGGAAGTCGGCAAGGTAACGGATATACTCAAGCACGAGATGGAGTCGGCGGTCTCACTCGATGTACCGCTGATCGCTGACGTGGGAGTGGGCGACAACTGGATGGACGCGAAACCCTGACGGATCTTCTGAATGCAACCCGCTGAGAAGAAAACCGAAGTTGTTTACCGGCGCAGAAGCCTGCCGTCTGCATTGCCGTCCGCTGAAGCTGCGACTACAGACCTCGCGAAGCGTGCGTTCCTGCGCGCAATCATTCCGCTGATTATCGGCTTTTTGCTGTTGCTCGGGCTGATCTCCTGGTTGGGTTGGCGTAGCGCGAACGAGATGGAGCAGGTTGGTGAGAACGCTCGCGACCTGGCATCGCGGACTTCCGTTTGGCAGACCCTTTTATCAGATCTGCGGTTCAAGACGGTGCAGGTCGATACCGAAGCTCGCGTTCGACACACAACGATTACGCAAAAGGGTTTTGCGCCGCCCTTCAGCTTCAGACTCGATACTGCGCGCGATGATCTGAGCCAAGCTCTGGTGCGATTAAACCACACGCCTGATACCACCGACGTAAACTGGAGCAAGCTTCGCGCGGATCTGCAGCAGTACGTTGACTTGAGTAAGGATGTGCAACTCTACAGCCTCAAAGGCCACGATTTGCTAACAGAGGTCGACAAGGATATTGATGCCATCTACGGCGAGTTACAGAGACTCCAGGCGAAAAACATCAACACGACATTGGACGCGCAGAGGAAGGCGCGCAAGTCGATTCTCACCTGGAGTTTGCTTGCGCTCGGCGCGGGAGCGCTCGTTGCCCTGGGAACGTTTTGGCAAGTGCAGCGTCACTTCTGGCAAATGCGCCGCAGCATGTTGGAAGCGCGCCGCGAGCGCACGTTCACCACGCAATTGCTCGAAGGTATGGTCAGCGCCGTGGCTGCCATCGATCAGGAGGATCGCATCCGCAGCGCGAACGCCGCCTTCTTCCGCATCTTTCCCAACGCGAGTATCGGCGCCTCAGTGCTGGAACGGTTCGCGCCCGACGATGCAATGAAATTGCTTGAGACCGTTACCGCGGTTCGCGTCAGTCGCGCGACGTATCACGGGCGCTTCATGGCACAGGTCGAGGGTGAAGACAAAGCATTTGACGTCTATTCCGCGCCGCTGGCAATCGATGGCGATCGCGGCCAGATCGTGACGATGGTTGACGCGACCGAAGTCGCCGAAGCTGAGCGCACGCTGCGCCGCAGCGAATCGCTCGCCGCAGTCGGACAAGCCACGACGCAAGTTGCGCACGAGATTCGCAATCCGCTCGGCAGTATTCGTCTCGGCGTTTCGATGTTGCGCGACAGCGTGAACGATGCGGACGCGCTGAACACGATCGAGCTCGTCGAGCGCGGCATCAAGCACCTCAACAAACTCGTCGTCGACGTGACGCAGTTTTCGCGGCAGAAGGAGTTGGAACGTTCCGCTGTCGATCTGCACGAGTCGCTCGAAAACAGTATCGATCTCGTCAGCGACAAGATTCTCGAGAAGAATGCGAACGTACAGCGAGAGTTCGCGCATCGCTCGATCATCGGGCAATGGGACGCGTACCAGTTGCGGCAGGTGTTTGTGAACGTGATTGCCAACGCGATCGACGCGAGCCAGGAGAATGCTCCGGTACGCATCTCGACGGAGTTGTTGACGACGGACGGGAATGGCGATGGTTTGACGCGGAAGCATTACGCGCGCATTCGCATTGCCGACGCAGGCAAGGGAATGGACCAGGCGACGCGCGAGCGCATCTTTGAGCCTTTCTACTCAACGAAGAAACGCGGCACGGGGTTGGGGCTTGCGATCGTGAAGCAGATCGTCGAACAGCATGGTGGGAAGATCAGTGTGGCGAGTGAACCTGGGAAGGGATCTGAGTTCAGTATCGATCTTCCTATCTAGGGATTGTGTTGAGTGCTTTTATCGCGGCCGCTACCGTTTGCTCGATTACGTCGTCGGTGTGGGCGAGGCTGACAAAGGCAGCTTCGAATTGCGACGGCGCCAGGTAAACTCCTTCGTTCAGCATCGCGTGAAAGAAAGCCGCGTAGCGTTCGCGGTTGGAGCGGTTGGCCGTTTGCCAGTCGGTCACGGGTTCGTCTGTGAAGAAGCTGGTCCACATCGAGCCGACGCGGTTTGCGATCGTTTGGATGCCCGCTTCGTGACCTGCTTTTGCGAGACCCTCACATAGTCTGCGCGACGAAGCTTCGAGGCGATCGTAAACAGATTTGTCACGCAGGCGGCGCAGTGTTACGAGTCCCGCAGTCATCGATAGTGGATTCCCCGACAATGTTCCCGCCTGATAGGTATCTCCAGCCGGTGCGATGTGATTCATCAACTCGCGGCTGCCGCCGTATGCGCCGACTGGTAGACCGCCACCGATGATCTTGCCGAGCGTCGTGATGTCGGGCGTGATGTTGTAGCGCTCCTGCGCGCCGCCGCGGGCGACGCGAAAGCCAGTCATCACTTCATCGAAAATCAGCAGGGCGCCGTTGGCTTTCGTGAGTTTGCGAACCGCTTCGAGGTAACCGGGTTGCGGTGGGACGCAGCCCATGTTGCCGACGATAGGCTCGATGATCACTGCGGCGATGTCTTTGTATTCGCTGAAGACTTCTTCGAGCGCCGCGGCGTTGTTGTAGGAAACTGTGATCGTGTTTTCAGCGAGTGCGGCCGGAACGCCCGGGCTGTCGGGCAAGCCGAGAGTCGCGACGCCTGAGCCGGCTTTGACGAGGAGGCTGTCGGCGTGTCCGTGATAACAGCCCTCGAACTTGATGAGCTTGGTGCGGCCGGTGACGCCGCGTGCGAGACGAATCGCCGACATTGTTGCTTCGGTGCCGCTGCTCACCATGCGCACCATCTCGATCGACGGCACCGCATCGACGACTTCTTGCGCCAGATCGACTTCCAGTTCTGTCGGGGCGCCGAAACTCGTGCCACCGCCAGCGACTTCCTGTAAAGCGGCGACGACTTCTTCGTCGGCATGGCCCAGGATTATTGGTCCCCACGAACCGACGTAGTCGATGTAAGTGCGGCCATCGACGTCGGTGATGTGCGCGCCGCGCGCGGACTTGATGAAGCGCGGCGTGCCGCCGACGCCGCGAAATGCGCGCACCGGCGAGTTCACTCCGCCTGGTATCAGTTCTATCGCTTTCGCAAACAGTTCCTCAGATCGCATCGTCGTGAGAATAACAAACCATCCGCAGATTACACAGACTGTGCGTAATTTGTGGGGTGACTTGTTACAGTCGCTCGATACTTTCTTTGGGTTCCACGGTGATTGATTTGAAACGGTTGAGGCGTACGAGGCCGGGCGCGGCGCCTTTGGGTTTTGAGAGAAATTTTCGTGGGGTGTAGTGGATGACGACTTTGGAGTCTTCGCTCGCCTGGCTGAACTTACCTGCCAGCTGGGCGGCTTCGACGATCGTGCGGTGCGGGATCTCTTTGCGCGTTGGGTTGCGGATGACGACGTGTGAGCCGGGATAGTCGCCGGCGTGCAGCCACAGATCGTTCGGCTGCGCGATCTTGAACGTGAGGTTGTCGTTGTCGCGCGCGGCGCGGCCGACGAGCACTTCGTAACCATCGCTCGAAAGGTAACGGCGCACGCCCTTTATTTCGGGTTCTTTTGGACGCGGTTTGGGGGCGGGTTTTGTTTTAACGTAGGGGGCTAAAGCCGCTTCGTCCTTTTCGTCAAAAATCCGATCAATCTCCTCTAAGCGACGGTGCAGCTGCGCTATCTCGCGGTCGATCTGCACCATCCGCTCCGCGATCTCCTCACGCGCGCGCTTCGCTTTTCCATAGAGCCGAAATCGTCGCGCCGCTTCGTCCTGAAGCGACGTGTTCTCATCAACCTCGATCTCAATCAGAGGCGCGCCGTCGGCGTAATAGTCAGTGAGTGTTAACTTGTTTCCCGCCCGCGAAGCAGTAGCGAGGTTCGCCAGCAGCAAGTCGCCGATACGTTTGTGCTCGTCCGGATCGCCGTGACCCGCGAGATCGTGTTCGAGGTTCTTTTTCAGTTTCTCTTTCTGCCGAAGTGATTTGACGAGTTGAGCGCGGACGTTGTTTGCACGCGATTCAAATTCGCGATCGCGGTCCAGTGCTGAGTAGTAAGCGTCAACGGCTTCTGACGGCGAGGCGTGCGCTTGCGCGAATTCTTCTTCAACACGGATTTCACGGATCGCCGCCGGTGGTTGATAGATCCCTTTTATCTGTGTCCTCAACCCACCTTCGATTTCACTCCCATCGAGTAAAAAGAGATCCGCAGTCCTTCCGGTGAGTTGCGCAACGAGAGTCAACGACTCGAAGTTTAGTCTTACGATCCTATCGCCAACGTCCTTTTCAATAGACGTCACACTTCTGCCACCAAGCTTATCTCTCACTAACTGCCCGAAAGCACCGAGCGGAACACTTGCTCGCTCAAGCTCCTTCACTCGCCGCCGAATCAAATACAACCGCGGACTGCCTGGATCCACATTCACATACAAAAACTCCCCGCGTAGACCAAAATCAAACGCAAACGAAACCGAACTGAGTTGGATTATTTTTCCGAGGTATCTGCCGGTGAGGTTGGTACGAAGCTCTTCGACGATGCGCTGGAGGAGTTGCGGATGCACTTCAGGTTGCCACGACTGCGGTACCGGTAAATCGATC